>NZ_SMKP01000009.1:0-97430 GCF_004349015.1 Nonomuraea diastatica | reverse complement strand
CCGTTCCACCCCGGCCTCAAGGGGATCTGACGCGCGCCCCGATTGAGGAGATCGCCGAGGCCGTGCGCACCACTTGGCCGACCAAGTCGGCGGACAATCGCTGGCGTCGAAGCCGCGGCACCAAGGATCTCCTCCGGCATTTGGAGGAGTTCCCGGGTGAGACCTGGCAGGAGCGATGGGAGGCCAGTGGCTTCAACGAGCCGGGCTGTCCGGTGTCGGTCCTACGCTCGGCTCCTCGAGACAGAAGCCAGATCGGGACCGGAGCGGCCTGCCTCTTCTGCTTGAGGATCATCCAGCCTTCGCTGGAGGCGTTCCGGTCCAACACCTTCCTTTACTACGGACCGTGGTTCCTCACCGCGCAGAATGATCCGCTGCTGGAGAAATTCTGGGCCCAGACGCAGGCTGCCCCAGTGAACCCAATCCATCACGGCACCGCGCTGTTCGACGTCGCGGTCGCGCTGACCACCCAGGGCATCGCGCTGGCCGACCTGACACCCTCAGCCTTCCTGCACTACGCCTGGGAGTGCCGCCGGCAGGGACTGGTCCTTGGCGCACGTGGTGCCGGCAGCCGGTTCCCAGGCCACCTGGCCTGGCAGGTGCTGCATGAGATGGAGCACTTCCCTTCCCACAGGCCGGCGACCATCAAGGCGGCGCTGCTGACCGGGAGACTCACCGTCGAGGAACTCGTGGGCCGCTATAAGATTCGCCACAGCGGTGTCCGACAGTTGCTCATCACCTACCTGGAACGCCGCAAACCCGAGCTGGACTACTCAACGCTGGACAACCTGTCTCGGCACCTGGCCAATCACTTCTGGGCCACCATCGAGCACCTCGCACCCGATCAGCCCGATCTCCGTATCGACGGTGAGCTCTACCAGCGCTGGCGGGACCGGATCGCGGTCCGTGACGACGGCAAAGGGCGCCGCGACGTGGACCCCATCCTCCGAGCGGTTCGAGCCTTCTACAGCGATCTGCAGGCATGGGCCGCCGCGGAACCCGAACGCTGGGCGATCTGGGTGGCGCCCTGCCCCATCGGCGACGCCGATGTCCGCGGCTACGGCATCCGCAAACGGCGGGTCAAGGAGCGGATGGACGACCGCACTCGCCAGCGACAGCCGCTCCTGGCTGCCCTCCTGGAACACATGGAGACCCGCTACGCCCACTACCGCAACCTGCTCAGGCAGGCCAGCAACGCAGCCGGCGGAGACATCATCACGGTCAACGGCAATTCCTACCAGCGCCTTTGGAGCCGGGTCGACGAGCGACGCATCCGCTTGGGCGGACCGGCCAATATCCGCGTCCAGGACCTGGAGACCGGCAAGCACATCAACCTGACCCACGTCGAAGACGCCGCCTTCTGGGAATGGGCGATCGTGGAGGTTCTGCGACACTCAGGCGTTCGCATCGAAGAGGCCCTTGAGTTCACCCACCTCAGCATCCGCCAATACCAACGCCTCAATGGGGAAGTCATCGCTCTGCTGGTGGTCGCTCCCTCGAAGAGCGACCGAGAACGTGTCATCCCCATGTCCGCCGAGCTTTTCGCGGTCGTCGCGGCCATTGTCCGGCGCCACACCACAGGTGGCCAGACCATTCCGCTGTTGTCCCGCTACGACCCTCACGAGCGGACCAGCAGCCCACCCATGCCGTTCCTGTTCCAGCGCAAGATCGGTACCCGGCATGAGGTCATCTCCGACACCACGGTGGTCAACATGCTCAAGCGTCGCTGCGCCGAACTCGCTCATGACCACCCGGGATTTCAGACCACCGACTTCACCCCGCACGACTTCCGCAGGCTCCTGGCTACGGAACTGGTCAACAGCGGACTGCCCATCCATATCGGCGCCACCCTACTCGGACATTTGAATCTTCAAACAACTCGGGGCTACGTGGCGGTGTTCAACGAGGATGTCGTCCGTCACTATCAAGGATTCCTCGACCGCCGCCGCCAGACCCGACCGGCCGATGAGTACCGCTCGGTGACCGAATCCGAATGGCTCGGGTTCGAAGAACACTTTGACCAGCGCAAAGTCGAGCTCGGAGGATGCGCCCGCCCCTACGGGACCCCTTGCCAGCATGAACACGCTTGCCTGAGATGCCCCATGATCAACATCAACCCGAAGATGCTGCCCCGCCTCGACGAGATCGAGACCGACCTTTTGGCCCGCCGTGCCCGTGCTGAGCAGGAGGGTTGGCTCGGAGAGATCGAGGGCATCGACCTCACGCTCACCTTCCTTCGTCAGAAACGCGAGGAGAGCCAGCGGCTGGCTCGCATCGCGCCGGTCAACCTCGGCATGCCGGGCCTCCGGCCCCCCAGGGGCGTGACCCACTGACAGCTCGGCACCGCTGGTCGAGATGGCTGGGAAGAAGGAAGCCCCTGTCGAGATCGAGCTGCTCGTGGGTTGGAGCGAGGGCATCGGCCTGACCCTGACCTTCGTCCGCACCAAGCAAGCCGACGCGTCCCACCTCACGCGCCGAAGCCCGTCACCCTAGGCATCCCAGCCATCCCTTCCCCGAACAGATGGACGCCGGCAGTGGCATTCCCGAATGAACGGATCGCCGTTGCGGAGGGCCGGTGCCCGAGGGGACAATGCGTGGAGGTGCCGGGTGGTCATCCCGGCGAAGTGTTGGAGGCGCTGCTTGTGAACACCGCATCGCGGTGCGCCTCGCTGTGCGCGCCAGACGCTGACCACTTCGCTTAGCCCACCGGCTGACCTGCTTCGTTCACGGTGGGCGCTTCCCCTTATGGGAGACCACCGTAGTGTCCGAAGACTTCAGGACGGTTGATCGCCGTCCTCTGGCAATGGTTCTTGCTGCCAACATCGTTTCGATCGCAGGGAATTGCCTCACCTACATGGGCGTGCCATGGTTCGTGCTGCAGAGCACGGGCAGCGCCGCCAAGGCCGGGATCGTCGCGTTCTGCACACTGCTGCCCGCCGTGCTCGCTGCGCTCGTCAGCGGTCCGGTCATCGACCGGATGGGGCGACGGCGGGTGAGTGTCGCCTCGGATCTCTCCTGTGGGGTCGCCGTTGCGGCGATCCCGCTGCTGCAGGTCACCGGCATCCTGCAGTTCTGGATGCTGTGCGTGCTGATGGCGATGACAGGGCTGTTCCGTGCGCCGGGTGAAACCGCTCGCGGCGTGCTGTTGCCCACGCTCGCCGAACGCGCCGGAATGCCGCTGACCCGGGCTGCGGGGCTGTATGACGGTGCGGCACGCTGTGCGGCGCTGACGGCATCCGCTCTCGGAGGTGTGCTGATCGCCGTACTCGGAGCCGAGAACGTCCTGCTGGTGGATGCCGCGTCCTTCGCCGTGGCCGCGCCACTGTTCGCGTTCGGAGTGCGCGGCCTGCCAGAGGCGCAGGCCCAACGACCGGCCGAGCCGACGTCGCTGCGTGCCTACCGTCGTGAACTCACGGAAGGATATCGCTTCGTGGCAGCCACGCCGCTGCTGCTGGGCCTGTGCCTGATGACGCTGGTCACCAGGGGCCTCGACCAGGGGTGGAGCGCCGTGCTCCTGCCCATGCATGCCCGTGAGGAGCTTGATGGTGCCGTCGATCTCGGTCTGCTGAACGCGGCGTTCGGGATTTGCGCTCTCACGGGGGCGCTGGTCTACGGTGCGGTGGGCAGCCGCTTTCGGCGGTGGCCCGTGTTCACGATCGCCTTTCTCATCGGGGGCCTGCCGCGTTTCGTGGTGGCCGCCTTCACCGACACCTTCGCGCCGCTAGCCCTGACCATGGCGGTTGAGGGCCTCGCCTTCGGTGTACTCAACCCCATCATGGCCACCGTGACGTATGAGACCGTGCCGGAGAACCTGCGCAGCCGCGTGCTGAGCGCGACAACGGCCTCGGTCCAGCTGGTCACTCCGCTGGGCGGACTGGCCGCGGGCTTCCTCGTGGACTCGGTCGGCTTGTCTTTCACGCTGCTGGCGGTTGGCGGTGTGTATCTGCTTGCCACGCTGTGCCCGGTGATCTTCCCGGCCTGGAGGCAGATGGACAGTACCGGTTCTCCTCAGGGCAGGGCGGAAGGCTCGCTGCCGCAAAGGTCGAGGTCGAAGCGGGTGTAGTCACGTTGATGGCCGTTTTGGTGCTGCTGCTCACCAACACTTGACGTCGGTGCTCCCCGTCGCGTGATCAGACGGGGGGCCTGGTCTTCTTCGTCCCGCCGTGGGTGCAGGGGACTGTGCGGGTCAGGCGCCGGGCCATGAGGGTGATGAATGCCCAGTTCAGGTGGAAGCCGTCCGTGGTCCCTCATGTTGCGGCGGGCGTTCATGATCCAGCGGATCGATCGCATGATGATCAATGCTGCCTTCGATCGACTTGGTCTTCGGCAGATCCGGGTCCCCCTCATTCAGCCTCCGCCTTCACGGCTCGCCTGGCTTGACTTGGTGCAGAGAAGGTTCTTGTGGACGATCGGGGTTCCGTGGCAGCGGGCGACCCGCATCGAGGCCAGGGACTTTTGCCGGTGGATGCTGATCTCGGGGAAGCCGTCGCGTCCGCACTGGCGGCAGCACGGCCGGGCAGTCGAGCCGACGTCGACGGGTAAGGCTTACGCGCCGTCGGTGCGGGCGCATTGCGAGACGGTGCTGCGTTCGTTCTATGAGTTTCACCTGGAGACCGGCCAGGGACCGATCGTCAATCCGTTCCCGCTGGACCGGGCGCGCCGAGGTCGGCGCGCGAACGCGCACCACAATCCGATGGAGCCTTACCGCAACGAACGGGCTGGGCTTTATCGGCCGACCGTCCCCTCCCGTGTCCCTCGCAGCGTCCCGGACGAGGAGTTCAACGAGATCTTCGCCAAGCTTCCCTCGCATCGAGATAGGGCACTGGTCGCCTTCTACGTCTCCACCGGGGCGCGGGCATCGGAGTTGCTGTCGGTCACCCAGAGCGGGGTGGATCCCGGTCGGCAGCTCATCACCGTGACCAGGAAGGGCAGCCGCGAACAGCAGCAACTGCCCGCCTCGACCGACGCGTTCGTGTGGCTGCGGCTCTACCAGGCGGAGATGGACGGACTCTTCCAGCGCGGTCGCCCCGGGCAGCTCGCCGCCGCGCTGCGGGCCGGGGCGCTGACCGCCGACGCAGTCGCGCTGGAGGCTCGCAAGGCCGCCGACGAGGCGACCGGCCAGCCCGGCCAGCCCGGCCAGAGCGCGGATTCCGCTACCTCTCCCACTGTTGCGTCGCTGACCGCCCGCCGTCTGGAGAAGCTGCCGCCCGACACTCGCCCGCTGCCGTCGGTCGCCGCCTATGACCAGTTGCTGCGCCGAACCCGAATCACGCAGGAAGGAAACGCCAGACCATGACCTCCAAGCCCCGCCGCGGACTGACCGAGCAGGCCGCCGACGCCGCCATCGACACCGCCTGCCGGATGCTCCGGCTGCCCACCGTCCGCGCTCAGTTCCCCGACCTGGCCGAGGCCGCCGCCCGCGAGCAGATGTCCTACCGCGGCTTCCTCGCCGAACTGCTCATGGCCGAATGCGACGACCGGGCCCGCCGCCGATCCGAACGACGCATCAAGGCCGCCGGGTTCCCCCGCGAGAAGTCCCTGCGCGCCTTCGACTTCACCGCCAACCCGACCGTCGACCCCGCCGTCATCAACACCCTGGCCACCTGCGACTGGGTCAAGAAGAGCCTTCCCCTCTGCCTGATCGGGGACTCCGGCACCGGCAAGTCCCACCTGCTCATCGCCCTGGGTACCGAGGCGGCCATGGCCGGCTACCGCGTCCGCTACACCCTGGCCACCAAGCTCGTCAACGAACTCGTCGAGGCCGCCGACGACAAGCAACTGACCAAAACCATCAACCGCTACGGCCGCGTCGACCTCCTCTGCGTCGACGAGCTCGGCTACATGGAACTCGACCGGCGCGGCGCCGAGCTCCTGTTCCAAGTCCTCACCGAGAGAGAAGAAAAGGCCAGCGTCGCCATCGCCTCCAACGAGTCGTTCAGCGGCTGGACCAAGACCTTCACCGACCCCCGGCTCTGCGCCGCCATCGTCGACCGCCTCACCTTCGGCGGCAACATCGTCGAAACCGGCACTGACTCCTACCGCCTGGCCCAAACCCGCGCAACCCAGCAAGCCTGACCAGGCCACCATGCCCGCCACCAGCCTCGACACCACCGACGCCATCGAACTCGCCGAACTCCTGCAGTTCATCGCCGACTGGCTCGCCGCAGACCCTGCCAGGCTGGCGCCATCGCTCCTGGACCACGTCGGCCACCCCGCCTACGGCCTGGATGCCCTCCGCGCCGACCTGGAACGCTTCACCTTCCTCCTCGGAGGCAGCGACGGTGAAGACCTCTTTGGCCAGCCCTGACATCGGCCGCCAGCGATGTCCTAGATGACCTTAAGTAACGTGCGATGGGCAAACTTCAAGATCGGTAAGAGTTCGGCTTCTCACTCCCAGTCGACCTCGCGCAGCGCGGCCATACCCTCGTCCTGGCCGGTGATCACCTTGTCCTCGCCGTCTTCGTCGGCCAGCGAGAGAATCCGGGGGGACAGCTCGATCAGCGAAGCGATGAAGATCCGCCAGGTCTCCTCAGACAGTGATGACTGGTCACGACTGATCAGATCGAGAATCTGGTCCGGGGAGTCCTCGAAGGAGATGGACAGCCCCGCCAGGCACTCCTCGGATTCGAAATCGAATCGGATCACGTTGACGTTGGGCAGATACCTGATTCGGAGCGTCGCGTCGTCGTTCTGGTATGTGTGGTCAACCCAGCGCCACCCTTCGCCGCTTTCGGCCTGCCATCCGCAGCTCTCCAGCCGGCCCTGGATGTCGTCGATCAGGTCACTCTGTCCGAGAGATGTCGTCATACGTCAGATACCAGCCTTGATCGCTTCCATGTGTCCCTGTGGCGATCGAGCTGGTCACTGAACCCGCCGCCTGATCAACAAGCCCACCCGGCAAACCCTATCCGTTCGGCCAATGGCAGCACCCAAGTGATCTTCAGTCGCGAGCCGGCGCACCGGCAAACACCCGCACCAGGTGCGGTCGCTTCTCGCAAACATTGATCATGGTTCCAGTTCCAAAGCGCGGTCAGAACTCACGAACATTCGCGGCCACTTCGCGTGAACAAAATCAGCCGCCCAGTTGGCCGACATCGAGGAGGTCGCCGCCTTCCACGGCGACGCGCATGAGCTGCTGGTGTACCGGTTCTTCAAGAAGGACCGGCCGGCGCTGTTCGAGCTGGCGGGCAAGCTGCGGCTGAAGGCCACCTCCAGCGACGATTCGGTGCTGGCCGCGCTGGCGCACGCTCGTGAGTACTCACCCAAGCGCCGCGACTTCATCCCGCTGCCCCCGGCGGTGGAGGAGGACGAGCCGGAGTCGGGCATCGCGTTCGCCTCGGGCAACTGGCGGCGCGCGGTGACCGACCGGCGCCGTGGTCGAGGCCGCCGCGGTTGCTGCGAGTGGTGCCGGAGAAGCCGCGGTCGATATAGATCCGGTCCTCGGGCACGCCGAGGGCCAGAAGTTGCTCGGTCTGAATGATCACGTCTTGCTCGTCGGTCGGGCAGCGTGCATAGCCGACACGGGTTCCGTTCACGCGCTCCAGTGTTCCGGATAGGGGGCTCTCACCGGAACAGTACGCGAAACACCTAAACGGAACACCTCGACCTGGGCTCTGTCTCGGCCGGTGGGTGTTCCGGTGGGGGATCCCCTAACGGGACACCTGCTCACCGGCCACGACTGCACTCAGTCGCCCGACCGCGTGCACTCGCATGCACTACGGATATGAGGAGTATTTGATATAAACGTATCCGATATGCCACCAAATCACCGCGTTGATGATCACCGCCGCGCCCGCCAGGATCATTAACACGACGGGGGGAACAAAGGCGGCTGCAGCGGCTGTTGCCAACACGCCGGCCCACTTATGCCAGCTGCTATCTAAGATAAGGACACTGAGCTCGATTTTAGCATCGGACCACACGTCGATGGCTGCAGCGACGGTGGCAGCACCAATGAGTGCCACCAGGGCAACGCTGGACGAGTGTAGTTCCGTTGCGATGAGCAAATCCTTGAGGAAGGTGGGCGCCAGTTCGGTACCCAGCTGGTAGACCGCGCCGACGCAGATGACCGCTGCTATCGGCAAGGCCAGCGCAAATCTGCCAAGCCTGGACCGCCTGGACGAGCCAGGCGTCGGCACCAGCATGGGGACCAGCGCAACCGCAGCCAGTGCAACCCCCCACCAGGGTCGCGACTCGCCTTGCCGGATGTCTTCCGGTGACACGTTGAAACTCGCTGTGATCAGGACGAAGGCACCAAACGCGAGAGCCGCCAGCACCATCGTTCTTAAGGGGCGGATGAGATCCATATGCCAGCCAGAAGTTAGGACGGCCACGAGTAGTACAAGACCTGCGCTGGCAATCTTCGAATACTCTGGCACAACGTAGACGCCGAAAGTGCTGGCATATACCGCAATCAGCGGAAGATTGACAATCACTTGCGATAGAGTCACTCGGCGGACTTCGTACTTGGGATAGCCATCATATGGCGACTCAGGGATCAGGGTTGCAAGAAATGCAATGACAACAGCGATCCCGGCGGCAATCGCCAAACTCGAGCCAGCGAGTGCAGAAGCCGCCGCGAGAGCGAGCGCCAAGCCACCTGCCAATCTCACCGAGAATCCCTTCGCTCGTTCGTGACATACGCTACGCGAGCCGCTACGACGCGGTGGTATCGGCGGCGAGACCATGGCGGCCGCCTACGGCGTGCTCCAGCTCATCGACCTACTCACCCAGACCGGCCCGTAAGCGCACGCTGCACCCCCAGACCACCGACATCTAGACACCGTCCTCATCCACGATGACGCGGGAGGTCGCGTCCTGGGGCAGCGCCGCCGCTTGCAGCGGCCGCAGGCCCTTGTCTGGGGCAGAAGAAGCGATCGCATAGCGGCCCAAGCAGTTGAGGTGGGCGTGGCCCAGCGGGGATAGCCTGGCCACATCCTCGTCCTTGACCGGCACACCCTGGGCACGCAGCCGGTCCACGATCGCCGACAAATACTTCGAATTCCACAACACCACGGCATTGAGAACCAGCCCTAACGCCGCTAACTGATCTTCCTGACCCTCCCGGTAGGCCTGCCGGATCCGGCCGGCGTTGCCGTGGCAGATCTTGCGCGCCAGCCGGTGCCGGGACTCCTGGACCGACAACTGCTTGCCCAGGCTCCGGCGGTAGCTGGAATCGATCGGGTCCAGCATGCTGAGCAGGTGCATCGTCTTGTCGATGCGGCCGTACTCGGCGAACGCCTGCCCCGGCGGGGTCGGGTTGCCCTGGCGGGCGAACATGCGCAGCAGGTCGTAGGCGCGTACCTGGTTGGTCACCAGCGACCCGGCGACGCGGAGCATGTCCGGCCACTGGGTGATCACCTTCTTGGTGTTCACCTTGTTCCGGGCGATCGCCTCCAACACCCCGTAGTCGCCGGTGGTGCCGTCGGGCAGGGCGGCCCGCCAGAACCGCTGATCGCCCAGATCGGCAAAGCGGGGCGCGAACCGGTAGCCGAGCATGGAGAAGCTTCCGAACACCATGTCGCTGTCGCTGGCCTGGTCAGTCGTAACCACCTCGAGTTTCGGCCCGGCGTCCAGGTTGATCAGGCAGTCCAGGATGTACAGGGAATCGCGGGGCGTGCCCGACACGACCATCTGCCCGATCCCCGCAACTTGATCATTTACTGCGTTGAGCCAGGTGATACCGCGTTTGTAGCCGTAGTACTTGGGTGAGGGCCCAGCGTTGATCGTTTTGACCGGGACAACGAACCGCAGCCCGTCCACCGACGCCAGCAACCCTCCGCCCCATGAGGCGACGATCGGCACCCGGCCCTGATGCTCGATCAGGATCGCGTTGGCCGCGGCGTGCGTCTCGCCGCGCACATAGTTCTGGTCCACGTGCGAGAGCCGGCCACGGGTCAGCGCCTCATCCCCGGCCTTGATCACCGGCGTCAATCCGACGTTGCACGCCTCGCTGATCAGCAGCGCCACCAGCGATCTCGGCAGGTCGTTCATGCGGGTGGAGATATCGGCCAGGTGCACATAGGCGTCCAGGAACCCGGTCCAGGCATGCACCTCCAGCAGCAGCTCGGGCAAGTCGATGCGGGGCAGCATCGCCTGGCAGGCAGCCCGCAGCCACGCCAGCGACTCGCTCTCACCGAGCGCGCCGAGTTTCTCCCCCGACAGCCGGGCCCGCCCGCCACCGGCCGGGGTCACCACCGAAACCAGCGCGTCCTCGCCCGCCTCCTCCAGCCGGGCGGCCATCTGCCGCCAGGCCGCGTCCAGCGCCAGGACCTTGCCGCTCAGAAGCTGCTGGACGGGGTCGGTGAGCGACAGGGAGGCCAGCACATCCTCGGCGATCGCCTCCCACTGCGCCCCGGCCAGCAGATGCGCGCGCGGATCGGTCCAGCGCAGCGACGGCGAAGCGAACACATCCCGGACCGTCAGGGCCCGCATCAGGTGCTCCAGCACGCACACCACGTACGCGTCACGATCCACCGCGCCCTGCGGCAGGTCCGGGTTGCCATACACCGCCCGCTTCCACGACGCGGTCACCAGCGCGGCGTCGATCTCCTCGGGCAGCAGCGGCTTCTTGCTCACCTGCCGTCGCGACAGCTCCGGCAGCCGGCGCACCGCGGCCAGCACGCGCCGCCCGCCCGGCGCCGCAGCCAGCGCCTTCGACTCGCCCAGCAGCCTCAGGAACGGGCGCACGGTGTTGTACTTCTCCACCAGCGCGGCCCGCATCGCTGCCTCAGCCGCGCCGTCCTCCTCGGGGACCAGTTCCTCCACCACGTCCAGCGCCGCACGGACCTGTTCCTTGCTGACGCTGGCGATGTCGGCCACCGCGGCCCACATCGCCGCCACATCGAGGTCTGCGTCCTCTTGGTCGACCAGGTCGAGCTGGTCGACCAGCACGCGGCCGGCCTTGGCCACCAGCTTGGAAGCCCGCTCCAGCCGGGGCAGCATCCGCAGCCGTTCGTCGGCGGACTTGCGGCGGGCCGGGCTGATCAACCGGGTGGCCATCAGCAGCGCGAACGGATCGAGGGCGTCGTCGATCGCCTCGGCCTCCAGGCTCCGGGTGACCGCCAGCAGCGTCGCCGTCCGGCGCGGCTCGACCAGCCGGTCCAGGGCCGGCGCCTTGCTGCCCGCCCCGTACTTGGCCAGAGTCTTCATCCGCCGAACCGGCACCTTCGACACGTTCACTCGGCCCAGCCCGAAGCCGGCCAGATTGTCCACTCGCTGCAGCGCCCGCACCATCTCCGTGCCCGACGTGCGCTTGGGCGCCTGCCGCAGCTTCTCCAACTCCGAGACACGCGACCCCTCCGGCACCACCAGCAGACCCGACAACGCCCCCGGCAGGCCCGCATCAGCGCGGCGGACCTGCTTGGCCACCACCGTGTACATGCGGACATCGGCCCGTTCCCGCACGCTGCCCACCAGGCGTTCCAGCACGGTCACGCCGGGCAGCAGCACCCGATGACGCCGCAGCCACGCCACCGACTGCTCGAACAGCGCCACCGGCCCTTCGGCGTGTGTCCACGCCCGGCCGTGCAGGAAGGTCCGGAACTGGCGCGTCAGCTGCCGCCCGCTCCAGCTGTCGGTGTCGTCGAAGGTGTGGTAGCCGTAGGCGTCCCGGATCATCCACGCATGTTCGTACGTTGTCTTGGGCCGCTCGGCGTACTTCTTGACCTGCGACGCATCAGCGATCCCCAGCTGCTCGGCCAGATAGTCCACCACCGGCCAGGGCACCGCCAGCGGGTCCTCCAGGAACAACCCCTTGTACCGGACAGTGCCGATCTGGACGGCAACGCCCAGCCGGTGCGAATCGGCCCTCGACTGCGCGATCACATTCCGGTCGAAGCTGTCCAGGAGGAAGAACTGCTCCAGGTCTGACAGTGATGGCACCTCGATGAACGAGGCGTAGGCGGCCCTCTGCTCGGCAGACAGACATTCCGCAGGCATAGCCCGCACGGTAGGGCCATATCGGTCGCGATCAACTCATAGTGATTGACGCGTTACAAAGCGAACGTTCCAATTCCGCAGATCATGATCATTCTCAGCGCCAATGGCTGTCCGCTCGTTCCTCAACCCCGTATCAGTGGTCGCACCAGCCGCTGCGAAGGTTCCCGGGGAACCGGTCCGGACTGCGCGAGGACTCCTCCGAACGAGTGGCAACGTGCCCGTCGCCGTGGCGAAAACCGGCGGAAGCTGACGGTCCGCTGTTGGATGTCAGGCGACCTGGAAGCCCGCTTCCTCGACGGCCCGCCGGATCGCGTCAGGGGCCGTTGCCGGCTGGCCGGTCACCTGCATCTCGCCAGTGGGCAGATCCACGAGGACGCCCGTGACGCCGGGTACCTCGCCTACCGCCGTGGCGATGGAGTTCACGCAGTGCTCGCAATTCATGCCTTGGATGACGTACGTGCTGGTGTTCATGTTTCTCCTTAGCGGGTGGGGTGGGGTGGAGTACTCGGTCGAATTCGCCCGGCTGCGCCTTCTCGACGAGGCCGGCGAACTGCTTTGCGCTCATCTCGACCTGCTGGCCGAAGTCGTCGGTGATGACGACCTGCTGCTCCGGTGCGGCGTCAGGAGCGAGGTAGACCTCTGGGCAGCCGCATCGGGCGTAGCAACTTCCGCATACGGTGCCGAGGTAGGTCAGCGGGTAGGCCATGGGTTACCCTCCTTCGCGGATACCGGTTGTGATCAGCTCATCTGACATGGTCACCGGTGAAGCCACGGCGATGTGCGGGCGTCCGGTGATGGGGTGGGGGCCGACGTGGGCCCGTACGCCGAAGACTTCCTCGATGAAGGCGGGCGTCAGCACCTCCAAGGGCGGGCCGTGCCCGGCGACGCGGCCGTCGCGGAGGACGACGACCTGGTCGGCGTAGGCGGCGGCCTGGTCGAGGTCGTGCAGGGCGGCCAGCAAGGTGAGCCCGAGGGAGCGGATCAGGTCCAGCAGGTGAAGCTGGGATCCGACGTCCAGGTGGTTGGTGGGCTCGTCGAGGATCAGGAGCGGCGCCTCCTGCGCCAGGGCTCGGGCGAGCAGGACGCGTTGCCGTTCCCCGCCGGACAGGGTGGTCATCAGCCGGTCGGCGGCCCAGTCCATGCCGACCCGCTCGAGTGCGGTGGTAACCGCCGCCTGGTCGGCGGGGGTCTCGCGTTCGAGCGGGCGCTTGTGTCTGTGACGGCCGGCCGCGACGACCTCGGCCGCGGAGAAACCCTCCACGGCCTGGCCGTGCTGGGGCAGTATGGCGCGGTGGCGCGCGGCCTGGCGGGGCCGCATCCGCCACAGGTCCTGCTCATCTAGCCGGATGACGCCCGCCGAGGGGCGCAGGGATCGGTAGACGGTACGCAGCAGGGTGGACTTGCCGCTGCCGTTGGGACCGATGAGCGCAACGAACTGGCCCGGCCTTGCGGTCAGGGTGACGTCCTCGACGATGGGGCGTGCGTCAATGCAGGCACTGACGCCGGCGAGGTCAAGCCGCATCGCCGCCTCCCTTCGCGCGGCGGCGCAGCAGCCACAGGAAGAACGGCACGCCGAGCCCGGTGGTGAAGATCCCGACCGGCAGCTCGTTCGGCCGGTCCGCGGTCCGGGCCGCCAGATCCACCAGCACCAGGAACAGCGCCCCGGTCAGGAGTGAGACCGGCAGTACTCGCCGGTGGTCGGCACCGACGACGAACCGCACCATGTGCGGGATCATCAGCCCGATGAAGCCGATGCCGCCGACGACGCTCACCACGGTGGCCGTGAGCAGCGACCCGGCGACCAGCAGCCCGATCCGCAGGGCGGCCACCGGCACGCCGATGGCGATGGCGGCCTCCTCGCCCGCCATCAGCGCGTTGAGTGCGCGGGCCTGCAGCGCCAGCCAGGCCATGCAGGCGACGATGAGCAGGGCGGGCACGCCCAGGTCTGGCCAGGACGCACCGGCGACGCTGCCCATCAGCCAGAACATCATGCCCTGCAGCTCGGTGGGATTGAGCTGCAGCTGGACGAAGGTGGTGGCCGCAGCGCACAGGTAGCCGACGGCGACGCCGGTCAGCACCAGCCAGGAGTCCAGCAGCCGCCCGGAGCGCTGGGACAGAAGGTAGACCAGCAGCGCCGAGAGCATGGCAGCGGCGAAGGCGGCGCCGGTGACGCCGAACGCGCCGGCCAGCGCGGTGCTGCCGAGGGCAGGGACGAGCACGGCTCCGAGGGAGGCGGCCGAGGACACGCCCAGGACGTACGGGTCGGCGAGCGGATTGCGTACCAGGGCCTGCAACGCAACCCCGGCCACCGACAGGCCGGCGCCAGCGAGGGCGGCCAGCAGCGCCCGCGGCGTGCGGATCTCCCAGACGACCTGGCTGAGCAGCGGGTCGGCCTGCGCGCCACGTCCGGTGACGTGCGCCCAGACCACACCCCAGACCTGGGCGAGAGGGAGGTTGACCGAGCCGATGGAGATGCCGACCACCAGCGCCGCTACCAGCCCGGCGACCAGGGCGGCCAGCAGCAGCCCGGTCGCCGGGCCGGAAATCAGGTGCGGGCGGCGGGACGGCGCGGGTCTGGTCCGCGGTGGAAGAGTCAGGGTGTCAGTCACCGGGGTGAACCACCTTGGAGATCTTCTCCACCGCCCAGGCGTTGAGCGGGCCGAGGTAGACGCCGTCGGAGACGACCGTGTAGGTCTTCGACTTCGACGCCGCCCAGTTCGGGTAGGCGGCAAACAGCTTGGCCGCCTCCTCCTCGCCCTTCTCCTGCGGCGTGAACAGCCCGACCACCAGCACGTCCACCTGGGCGGTGGCGAGCTGCTCCTTGTTGAGGGTGCGCGTGGCGTCGGACGTCTGGCCGGCGAAAGCGTTGACGCCGCCGGCCGCTTTGATGACGTCGTCGTAGATGCCACCGGTCATCACGGCGGGCAGGCCGTTGGCGTTCATCATGGCCATGCCGGGATAAGCGACGAGCACCTTCTTGGCAGGCAGGCCCGCAACGCGCTGGCGTACCGTCTCAACGCGGGCCCGCAGGTCGCTGATCAGGTCGAGCGCGCGCTGCTGCACGTCGAAGATCCGTCCCAGGAGGCTGATGAACTCCAGTGAGCTGTTGATCGACTGGTTGCGGTAGGCGCGCTGCTCCTCTTCGGTCGCCTCCGGCTTGCCCATCGCGCAGTTCACCGGGTTGACCAGCGAGGTGATGCCGGACGCGGCGAGTTGCTCGCGGGTGGCGAAGCCCTTCTTGGCGTCGAACCCACCCGACCACGTCGATACCACCAGGTCGGGCTTGAGCTTGAGCACATGCTCGGCGGGGACGTCGAAGTTCTTGTTCAGGGTCAGCCCGCCGGTCGGCAGGGCCTTGATTTTGTCGATCATGGACGGGTCGTCGGAGACGCCGTAGCTCTGTGCGTTGGCCAGGACGGTCTTCTCCAGGCCGAGCAGGATGAAGCTTTCAACTTCGCCGACGCTGGTGCCGTTGAGGATCAGCACCCGCTGCGGTGGCTTGGCGAAGGTCACCTGCATGCCGCAGTTGTCGAAGGCCAGCGGATAGCTGGTCCTGGCGGCGGGCGCCGCGGTGTCGATGGCCGCGTCCACGGTGCCGGTGGGCTCGGTACCGGCTCCGCATCCGGTGACGGTCAAGGCCACGAGGGCGGCCATCGCGGCAGCGAAACAAGAAGAGTTCATGCGTACGTGCTCTCTGTGGGTCGGACCTGGAGGTGCGCACGCCACGAACGGCCAGGTGGTGGCCGGTGTGTGGCGGTCGGAAGACCCGCAGGCAACGGCATTGATCATGGCGAGACCACGCCCGGGCAGCTGACTGCTGCTGACGCTTGACTGACGAGCCTGACCGGCAGGCTCGGTATCACCAGATCACACGGCCGCTGCGGGCCAGATCTGCCCTTCAGGTGGTCCCCTGAGCACGAGGACGTATTTCAAGAACAGCCGGATGCGCGCGCTCTCGTTCCGGCGCGCATGCATGATCAGCCGTGGCGCAGTGGCGATCCAGCCGACGGCCAGGAAGAACAACACCAGCAGCGGGCGCAGCACCCAGCCAGCCAGTTGCTGGACCAGGGCGCACAACCCCGCCTCCAGCCACCGCAGCCACACGGAGGTGAGCAGCACGCTCGCCGCGTGCAGGAGCAGCATCCCGAAGCCAGGCGAGATGGTGGGATGCACGTGGACCATTCCATCCATCCCGGCCATCTCCGCACAATGTGCCGCCGCTTGCCGATCGGCGCTCTGCGTGAGGAGAGTGTGCAGGATGATCTGCGACGCGGCCGTCGCGGGCAGGATGGAGGCAAGCGTGCGTTCGCGTCCGGTCAGGGCCAAGGCGGGTAGCAGGAGGAGCAGGAAACCGCCCAGCGCCGCCGCCGGGTCGAAGGAGCCTCCGCCGATCACGTGTCCGAGCGTGGCCAGGGCGGCGCACGTGGCGGCGAAACTCGCCGCGCGCACCCACCTCACCACTGAGAACGGACTCATCGGGGCCAGATCCTCCCACACGATTGCCGATGTCTAGGGATCGGGTGACTCGGCGCATGTAGGAAGGGGTGCGCGGCGCGCCGTCTCCTGGTTCAGCCGAGTTCGGCGTCGGCGCGAGCGGAGTCCGGACCCACTCACGCCGAGCGGTTCAGGTGCTGCTGCCGGAGCCGCCCTCGCGACGGCGGCCTGCCACCAGCAGAGCACCACCTACGGCTACCAGCACGACCAGGGCCACCCAAAGCCATCCGGGCACGCATGAGCCGTCTTCGCTTTGCGCCACGGCTACGGTCGGCGTCGTCGAAGGCGGTTGCTCGGTCGCAGGTTGCGGCGCTGGCGAGGTGGCCGGTGCGCCTCGGACGGAGACGAGGTCAGCGCCGGAGCTGCGGACGGCGGCGGAGTGGTGACGGTGAAAGTGATCTCGCCTTGGATCGGATGGCCGTCGAAGGAGACCACGAGCCAGGCGATACGATGGTTAACTTGCATGACTCTTAGTAGTCAGACGTGTCAGGTGCGCTGCCAGCAGGCGCCTCAAAGGGTGATCTAGGACACCTCTACCGGCCTCGGAGGTGAGTGCCTGGTAGCGCGCGGACGTGCCGAGCAGCTCTTGCGCGGTGGTGGCGAACTCTTCGAACGACCAGGCGACGTCGCCGGACAGCTCGTTGGCCTGGCCTTCGTGGCCGGGCGTGCTGAGCACGACGGCGGCGGCCTCGGCGAACTCCTTGCGCAGGGCGGTGGCGATGCGGCCGGCGCCGATGCTGTCGGCGATGACGCCGTGCTCGCGGGCGGCGGTGAAGTCCTGCAGGTGATTCTCGGTGTACCAGCCGTTGCGCAGGAATGTCGCGGGGGATGCCGGAGGCGGTGACAAGCTCTTCGGTGGCCTTGTGGTCGGCCGCGAGCCGCAGGATCGTCGTGGGCGCTTGCGGGCCGGAGGTGTAGATGAGGTGGGGCACGCCGGCCTGGCGGACGGCCTCGATGGCGTTGCCGTGCTGGGCCACGCGGGCGCCCAGGCCGCCGAAGGAGATCAGGAGCAGTTTCTCGGCGCTGGCGAGCGTCGCGGCGGTGCCGGCGACATCGCTCACGTCGACGACAGCGGTACGCAGCCCGCGCCTGGCGAGCGCGGCGAGGCGCTCGGCGTCGCGGCCGAGGGCCAGGATGTCGCTAGCGTCGACGCCGCGCGCCAGGAGGGCGTCGATGGTGAGACCGCCGAGCTTGCCGGTGGCGCCGATGATCGCGATGGTCATGAGAACTTCCTTCTGCGGGCGGGGATTCAGTTGCTGATAGCGGGCGCGCGGCCGATGTACGTCTTGTCTTCGACCTGCGCGGCGGTGAACGCGGCGATGTCAGCGCGGCTGACGGCGAAGCCGAGCTTGTCGGTGCCGAAGAAGCCGACGCGGACCCGTTCCTGCTTGGGGGTGTTCTTGGGGGCGATGAAGCGGACGATGGTCCACTCCAGGCCGGCGTTCATGATCTGACTCGTCATGCCGGCCATCTCCTGGTAGGCGCGCGGCAGGGAGAAGCGCGACAAGCCGGTCAGCCGGGTGACGGGAGTCGGCTTCTCGCGCGGGTCGAGGATGGCCGGGGTCGCGTGGCCGATGTAGCGGCGTACCCCGTGGCGCTTCATGGCGTCGATGATGTGGCCGGTCCCGGCCACCAGGGGCAGGCCCGTGGCCTTGCGGTCCAGCATCGGCCCGAGCGCGCTGACGCCGGCGTCCACGCCGGCGACGGCCGCGTCGATGGCGTCGGTGTCGGACATCTCACCGATCACCACGCGCACCCGCTGGCCCCAGGATGCGGGGACCTTGCCACGACGCACAAGAGCGTGACGGTGTCGTAGACGCCGATGATGCGCTGTTCGCGGGCGTAGTAGGAGGAGATTCGCTTGATCCTGATGCTGTAGGGGACCAGCAGCCACAGGGCGAACTTGGTCAGGCGCTTCAGGAAGAACAGCGCCATCAAGACAGCCAGGACGATGTTCACTGCTGGTCTCCCTCCGGGGTGAACCAGGGACGCAGCACCGAGGGATCGACCAACACGAGCGACCCTCCGCAAGATCGAGCACAGTCCGACGACAACGCCGTGGTCCTGCAGAAGCCGCGCGGGCATCGCCGACCCGGATCGCGCCCCTGCTGGCGGTCATCCTCCAGCAGGCAGCGGTGCCACGTCCCGAGCAGATGGCCCTGGCCGTGGTCTCGCTCGTCCAGGACCTCAACAACCGGCTCGGCGACATGGTGCTGTCCTTCGACGAGACCGGGCACCCGGACCTGCCGGCCGCCCAGGAGACCGTCGTGGCCTACGCTTGCGCCCTGGAACGGGTGCGCCGCGACCTGCTCGTCGCGCTGCTGCGGATGTGGTTCCAAGGGGTTCGCGCGGATGTCCATCCCCGACGTGTGGTCGGAGCTGGGTACCTTCAGTTCGATGGACTCTGGGCTTTCAGGAATCGATGCTCGGGTCGCTGCCATCTGGGGGCAATGTGGCGCCGAGCGATCGGGGAGGTCCCGGACGAGTTGGTGTAAGAGCACGGGCCGTCAGGGGCTGCGGAAGGTCGCACGGTAGGCCCTCGGGTTGGTGCCGACCTGTCTGGCGAAATGGTGCCGCAGGGCCTCGACCGAGCCGAATCCCGTCGTCCGCGCGATCCGCTCCACTGGCAGGCCAGTGGTCTCCAGCAGTTCCCTGGACCGCCGCACGCGCTGGTCGAGCAGCCATTGCAGCGGGGTCATGCCCAGCCCGGCGCGGAAGCGGCGCGACAGGCTGCGCGTACTCATGGCGGCCTGCGCCGCGATGTCGGCCAGGGTCAGCGGCTTGTCCAGGTTGTCTAGCATCCACTGCAGGACCGGAGCGAGATCATCGGGGTCACCCTCGGGATCGCGGTGCTCGATGAACTGGGCCTGGCCCCCGGAGCGCTGCAGCGGCATGACGATCGCCCGGGCGGCGTCGGCCGCAGTTGCCGCGCCGAGGTCTCGGCGCACCATGTGCAGGCACAGATCCAGCCCGGCCGCGACTCCGGCGGAGGTCAGGACGTCCCCTTCGTCGACGAACAGGACCGATGGATCCACCTCGACGCCGGGGAAGTCTCGCGCCAGCTGATCGGCGAGATGCCAGTGGGTGGTGGCGCGGCGGCCGTCGAGCAGCCCGGCCGCCGCGAGCACGAACGCCCCCGTGCAGATGGAGGCCACCCGGCAGCCCCGAGCGGCGGCTGCGCGCAGTACTCGCAGCACCTCCGGGTCCGGCAGCCGCTCAGGGTCGCCGCCCGGGACAATCACGGTGTCGGCGTCCAGCGCGCCGCCAAAGCCATACTTCGGGGAGATCTGGAAGAGGTCCTGGTCCCAGGCCGTGGCGTTGAGCGGCTGATCGGCGCAGACCCGCACCTCATAGGCGGGGCTCAGATCCGCGTGCCGCGCGGCGGCGAACACCTGGGCGGGGATCGTCAGGTCAAAGGCCACCACCCCGTCGAAGGCGAGAACGGCAACAATGCGCATATGGCCAGATCTTACGCATATTGGGCATTCGAGCCACTGTTCACTCCGCCCACGCACGAACATACTCATACACCCACCCTCATGCCCTACGGAGGTCACATGCGCTCTCTTAGCGTGCACACCGTCCTGTACGACGACGTCGAGGACCAGGACTTCATCGGCCCGATCACGGTTTTCGGCGTCCTGGAGCACGTACGGCACACCTACGTCACCGCCGACGGCCCGCGAGCGGTGACCACCGCGTCCGGGGCCGAGATCACCGTCCGCGCCCCCTGGTCGCCCGGCACCGCGGACCTGATCCTGGTACCCGGAGGTGGCTACGGCGAAGGCTCCGGCGTGGACCGCGAGATGACCCGCGGCGCGCTACCGCATGCACTGGCCTCGGCCGTCCGGCCCGGCCTCGTCCTGGCCGCGGTGTGCACCGGCACGCAACTGCTCGCCGCGGCCGGGCTCACCGACGGACGCCCCTGCGCCACCCACCACATCGCCGAAGACGACGTTCGAGCGCGGGGCGGCGACGTCGTCAGGGCCAGAGTCGTCGACGACGGCGACCTGGTCACCTCCGGCGGCGTCACCTCCGGCCTCGACCTGGGACTGTGGCTGGCCGAACGCTTCTACGGCCCGCAGGCCGCGCTGCTGGCCGAGGAGGTGCTGGAGTACCAGCGCCGCGGCACCGTCTGGCGCGCCGCGCAGTGACCCCTTCGGCCCTCCCAGGGCCCGGCTCCGACATGACCCGGCCGCTCGCCGTGGATCTTCCTGGGGCGAAAGGGGCGACTGGTGTGGCTTCCACCCAGCGATGAACGCCGTTCGGCCGCTGGACGGTGAACCGTCGGATGGCCGGCGCCCGGGAGCTCTCAGCTCAGCAGTTCGCGGGCCAGCAGTTCGCGCCTCCATCGCTCGACGCGATCGGGCGGCCACCCGCGCTCGTCGGTGAGGGTGATGTAGACGTCGATGACGCAGATGCCCGCGTAGATGTCGGCAGCGGTCTGCACGTCCAGCCCGCCGCACAGCACCCCTCCGGCCAGGAGGAGAAGACCTGCAGACGCGTCTCGTCGGCGCGACGGCGACCGTCGCGGTAGACGGTGCCCTGGTCCGGCTCCGTGCGTCCGGCCTCCCGCAGAAGCACGATGATGCCGCCCGCGCGCTCGTACAGCCGGCGGTCGAAACCGGCCATTGCCCGTAGTTGCCGCGCCGGATCCGCGATGGGGTCCTCCAACTCGGCCAGCATCTGCGGCACGTCGCCGCTCAAGTCGGCGGCGTCGGCCAAAGCTCGGGCCAGTCCGAGCTTGTTGCCGTAGATCGAGCAAATCGTCGGTACGGACACGCCGGCCTCGCGCGCAACGTCTCGCACCGTCGTCTCCGTCCAGCCCTGAGCAAGAAAGAGCTTGCGGGCCGCGCGGGCGATCTCAACGCGGGTCTCCAGCGCTTGTGCGGTGCGGCGCAGCCCATCGTAGCGCCGCTGCCCCCGTTCCTCCGCCATGACCCGCCTATACTTTACGTTGCCTATAATCAATATGGATGACGTAAGGCCACTGAGCCATCGACGTTAAGTTAATGGAAGGCACGTACGTGAAACTCGTGATCTTCGGCGCCAACGGCCCCACAGGACGGCTCACCACCACCCAAGCCCTCGCCGAGGGCCACATGGTCACCGCGGTCACCCGGCATCCCGAGGACTTTCCCTTCAGCGATCCCGCGCTGACCGTCATCAAGGCGGACGCTCTCGATCCCGAAGCGGTCGATCGGGCAGTAGCCGGCCACGACGCGGTGATCTCGACGCTCGGCGTCCCCTACGGCTCCCCCGCCGCCACCACGTTCTCCGAGTCCGCCACCCACATCACCGAGGCCATGACCGCACACGGCATCCGGCGCCTGGTCTGTGTCACCTCCACCGGCGTGCCGATGAAACCCCCACCCGGCGAGACCCTCATCTATCGCAAAGTGATCGTGCCGATGCTCCTCAAGATGGGGCGCCCACTCTACGAGGACGCCGCCCGCATGGAGCAGATCGTGGCCCACACCGACCTCGACTGGACCATCATCCGCCCATCGGGACTGTTCGACGCCAGCGCGGTCACCGACTACACCGTCGGCCCGCCGCAGATGGTCGGCCGGTTCACCTCACGCCGCGACCTCGCCGACGCACTCATCCGCGAGGCCGTCGACGATCGCAACCCCCGCTCCATCGTCGAGGTCATCACCACCGACGGGACGCCAAGCGTGTACCGCGTGTTCCTGAAGGAAGCGCTCCGCATCGGCAACGGCAGCGCATGAGGACGCACGAGAACGCCGGTCATCATGCGCTGTGACAGCACCCGCCTTCTTCATGTCGCTGCCGCGCTCGCCTAGACCACCGGGAGGAGGACTGATATCGCCGGGCGGGATCAGAAGCCGTCGTTGAAGCCGTAGGTGCGCACACCGGGTCTCGGCACCGGCCCGGTGGCTCCCTACCTCCACGGTTCGTCCAGCAAGTCTTGATCACATGTCCGGCAGTCTCCGCCATGCGCAGCGGTCCATCGAACAGCAGAGAGACACCTTTCCCTATCGCCACGCCCGAGCTCGGGATCCACGGTGCGATCGAGTTCACCAACCGACTGCTGTCCGTCATCGTGTGCGTCACCGTCAGTTGGTTCATCATCGTTTCCCGGCTGCAACGCCGCCCTGTGCCCGCGCTGACCCGATAGGGGTGGACACAGTTCTGGATCGTCATTCTGAATGCGGTCATCGGCGGGCTCACCGTGTGGGCGCAGCTGAGCCCCTACCTCGTCGCCGCCAATTTCCTGGCCGCCGTGCTCCTGACGGCCACCACCGTCGTCTGGCACCAGGGATGCTTGACCGCCCCGTCCGGCCCCTTTCCGCGCCTGTGGGCCGCCTTCCGGTGGCCTTGCTCGCGGCCGTGGCGCTGCTGGTCGTGGCCGGCACACTCGTCACCGGCACCGGCACCGGCACCGGCACCGGCCCGCACGCGGGAGACTCCTCCGACGTGCCGCGCATGCCGTTGAACTGGACCGTGATGGCCTGGCTGCACGCGGCCGTCGCCACGCTCGCCCTCGCCCTCGCCCTGTGGGCCAGGACCCGGAGCGAGCCGCGCTCGACCGCGCACTGGCGCATCACACTGTTCCTCACCGCGTTTCCTCGCTCAGGGACTCATCGGCCTGACGCAGATCGCGACCGGCCTCGCCGAGGCCGTCACCGTCGCACACCTGCTGGGCTCGGCCCTCGTGTGGGGGGTGCGGTGCGTGTCCTCCTCGACACCCGGCTTTCGGCAGCCGCAAGGCCGGCACACACGCGGCTCACACACGCGAGCCCATAAACGTCATAGACCGCAGAGCGGGACTGTACGAAGAAGCGCATGGGCCGCGAGGCGGGCCGTTCTCGAAGCGGCTGGACGAGGTTGACGAGATAATCCCGGCTGCCACCACCTTTACGATCGCGGGCATGCCCGAGACCGATTGGTCATCTACACGCCGGCAGGAGGAGTCATGGCAACGGCTGTGACCACCTGTACATGCCTCCCGGCCTCCGGATTGAGACGGACGGGGCGCCGACCGGCACAGCCCTCACGTCCGACCTCGTCGTCGCACTCCAGACCCCCGATGATCACACCTGGAACGACCTGTCCTAGCCTCGCGGCGGCGTCACCACGGTACGTACTTGGGCGTCGGCCAGCGCTTGGGGCTGCGCGGCGAGCGGGGGGACCTGCATGGCGGGTCGCCGTGGCGCAGCAACCCTTCGGGGGTCTGCGCGGTGCTCCAGGAGAGCAGCGCCGACAGGTGCGCGAGGTGGTAGTTGACGGTCGAGGTGTCATCGGGGCGGGCATGCGACTGGCCGATAATGTGGGCAGACGGCTGGTGGACTTTGTCCTCACCCAACCCCGTTGTCCAGCAGCTTCACGAACTGATCGGCCGTGACCTGAGCCCGGTCGGCGATCTCCTTGTCGTCTGGCTCCCGGACGCCGTGCAACGCGTCCTCGAACAGGTCCCTGCCGAGCATCGCGATGAGGTTCTACAACCAGTCCAAGCTCGCCAACGCCGCCTTCGGCTGGGAGCTCCACCGGCGGCTCACCGCGGCCGGCAGCGCGGTGCGCAGCGTGCTGGCCCACCCGGGTTACACCTCCACCAACCTCCAGACCAGCGCGCCGGTCGGCATGGTGAAGATTCTGTTCGGCCGCATTCTCGCGCCTCTCGCCCAGTCCCCCGCCCATGGGGCGCTTCCCCAGATGTACGCGGCCACCGCCCCAGACGTCGAGAGCGGGCACTTCATCGGCCCCGGCGGCGTGGCCGAACTGCGCGGCGCGCCCAAGCGGGTCCAGCTAGCGTCCGCTGCCACCGATCCCCAGGTCGGCGGCCGGTTGTGGGAACTGTCGGAGCACCTGACCGACGTACGATTCGTGATCCCCTCTGAAGGTCGGATGCGGGGCCGGTAGGTGCGGGTTCGTGGAGTCATGACCTGGGGCGGAACGGCGTCCCTCATCGATCACGCGGATCTCCAGGGCCTCGATCCCGGAGTTCGGCGCTACCGTCACCCGAGTGGGGCCGACGTGGCGGACCACGTTGGTGATCGATTCCTGAACGATTCGGTAGGCGGCACTTTCCACCGCGCTGGGCAACGGGGCTGCGGGCGAGGTTTCCTCGAGCTTGAGGTCGAGTCCCGCCTCGCGTGCCTTGGCGGCCAGTTCGTCGATCTGCCCCAGCCCGGGGTACGGGCCCCGCCTGTCGTCATCACCGTCGTCGCGGAGTACCCCGAGGATGGCCCGCAGTGACCTTGCCCGCAGCCACCTCCTGCAGCCACACCGCGCTGTCACCCAGGCCATCGACCCAGGCCAGGTGCTTGGCCAGGTTCTTGAAATGCGACCAGCTGGCCAGCTCGGCGCTCTGTTTGAGCCGGTTGAACAGCGTCTTGCCGTCCGGGCCACGCTCAGTCAGCAGCTTCAGCAGCCGCTCGCGGTGCGCCTCGCTCAGCCACTCGTAGATTCCCCCGCAGATGACCGTGTTCACCTCGGCGCGCAGCGCCGAGGCCATCGCGTCCAGCGTCGAGAACGCGGGCAGCTCCAGCCCAGTCTCCACCAGCTTTTCCAACGCGGTGTTGATCAGGTCGGCAGGGTCGTTCTTCGCGGCGGCCTCGGTCCGGATCACCTCGTCGGCGACCTTGCGGGCCTGCGCCTGATCGTAGGTGAGCCCGACGCGCTGGCGGATCAAGGCTCGATGCTGGGGTCTTGGGACTATCCAGCCGGAATTGAACGGTAAGCCTCCCGCCGCAGGTCGGGCAGGTTGCGAACGGGCGTGGGTGGATGAGGCCGCCCACGATGCGATACGCCTGTCCTATCTGTAGGTGATCAGCCTGGAAACGACCGCTACGATCGGGAGAGGATCACGAGCTGTCACGCGGGCGTGGCACGAGGAGACTTGTTGAGCGACAGCGCGGCCGCCGATGCTGAGGACAAGGCCGGTGAGGTGGCTGCGCTGCCTCCGTTCGAGCCAGTGCGGGTGGTGCCAACTCGGCCCGATGGCTGGCCTGACTGGCTCGGTCGCAGGCCGATCAGATCGGCCGACCGGGACAGGATCCTGAAGGATCTGAGTGCCGATCAGGAAGAGCTGGACGCTGTCCAGCGACGGGACGGCCTGCGTCTGGCGCCGCTGTTCTCGTCCGTGACGATCGAAGGGTTCGGCGGGCAGGGTGATCCACGGAGAGTGGTCCGGCTGCGAGCCGCTATCAATGCGGCGTGCAGGGTCGCGGCGGGCGATCGGCGGACCAGTTATCACGCGAGCGATGAGCGGATCACGATCGGGATCGCGGGGCCGGACGCGCGTGAGCGGATCGCGGTGCTACGCCGGCAGCTCGCCAAGATCGGCGGTAGCCGCAGTTGGACGATCACCGAAGACCTGAATTGACCCAGCTTTCACGGTGAGTGGGTGAGGGGCTGGCTGAGTTCGAGACCCCGTCTCGCGGCCCTGCCGATGTCAGCCAGATGCCACAACCCCATCCGCCGACTCTGCCGTCACCAGCCGCACCGTGATCGCGGTTCCGTACACGCGTGCGGCCTCGAACAGGGTGTTGAGGACGTTGCTGAGGGTCTCGGCGTGTGAGCCGCTCAGCCGGATGCGCCAGAGCGTGGTGTCCGGATCCCAGGCCATCACGGGTCTGACCATCGCCACTTGACGGTCGAACTGCTCGGAGTTCAATTCGCCGTTGGAACGAGCCGTCACGATCACGTCGAAGGTGTCCATGAGGCCGTTGTACGCCACCGGACCGACACGATGGCGCCTGATGGCCGTGTTGTGCAGACCAAGTACGAGAGAAGGGGACAGTCATGTCGCGCACCAGGGCCGATCACGCAGACCCCGCCCAGCGTGGCGCACGGCCACGATGGGTGTGCTCCCTCCTAGATCCACTTACATAGCCACTGGGCTCATGACGTGGGCGGGATAGCTCGAAGGAGTGCCTCGGCCCAGCTCGTGTAGCCCATCTGGCTGGGATGGAAGCGGTCAGGGGAGAACTTGTCGTTCCATGGCGGGATGAAAAGGGTGGAGACCTCGGCGATGGGCAGTCCTCGTTGGCGTGCGGCTGCGTGGATCACGTGGTTCGTCTGTCTGACATAGGTGGTGCTGAGCCGGCCGACGATTCCCCAGAAGCCGGTGGGAAGGGGCAGGTCGAGGATGATGGTGCCGTCGGGGACGGCGTGGATGAGGGCGCGCAGATCGGCGCGGAGCCGGGGTGGCGGGGCGTGCAGGATGTCGTTGGCGCCGATGCCGCAGGTGATGAGCTGCGGGGTGGCGGGCAGCTCGGCGAGCCGGGGAAGCTGTTGGTTGAGTACGTCGCGGGTGAGCGCGCCCGAGCGTGACAGATTGAGCACTCTCCAGCGGAGGCCGCTGCGGCGGTGGAGTTCGGTCAGGGTCTGGCCGACGTAGCCGTGCCACGGGTCTGGGGGGCCGAGTCCCTGGGCGGTGGAGTCGCCGAGCACGACCCACAGCGGCCCGCTGCCGGTCAGGGCTTGGGCGTTGTGGCGGCGCCAATGTGCGGCGAATGTTCTGCGCTGCGTGTGGATCTCGGTGACACCCCGGCACCAGCTCTCGAGTCGGCTGTCTGGGGCGGCGAGACCTGTCTGGGCGAATCGGGCGGCGGCAGTGGCCAGGAGTTCGATCGCCGTGCGGTGCTTGCCGCAAGTGGTCGCGGTTCGCCGTGCCTGGCGGTGGGATGGGGGCATCGGTCGGGTCCTCACAGACAGGTCAGGCGGTCACCGTGCGGCCGATGATCTCTTTCATGATCTCGTTGGTGCCGGCGTAGATGGACTGCACGCGGGCGTCGACGAAGGCCCTGGCGATGGGATGTTCGCGCATGTAGCCGTATCCGCCATGGAGTTGCAGGCAGCGGTCGACGACCCGGTTGAGCAGGTCGGTGGTCCACCATTTGGCCATGGCCGCTTCGGTGACGCCGAACTCGCGCGTCAAATGCGCGGTGATGCAGCGGTCGACGAACACGCGAGCGATCTCCACCTCGGTGTGCATCTCGGCGAGCGTGAATCGGGAATGCTGGAACGTGCCGATCGGTCGTCCGAACGCGGTGCGTTCCCGGCAGTACCCAGTGGTCCGCTCCAGGACGGCCTCGGCGAGCGCAACGGAGCCGACGGCCACCACCAGGCGCTCTTGGGGCAGGCTGTTCACCATGTAGGCGAACCCTTGCCCCTCCTGTCCCACCAGGTTCGTCGCGGGGATGCGTAGCTGGTCGAAGAACAGCTCGGCCGTGTCTTGGGCGTGCATGCCGATCTTGTCGAGGTTGCGGCCCCGGGTGAAGCCCTTCATGCCGCGCTCGACCACGAACAGGCTCAGCCCGTCGTGGCGCTCGTCGGGGTCGGTGCGGGCCGCGACCAGTACCAGATCGGCGTTGATGCCGTTGGTGATGAAGGTCTTCTGCCCGCTGAGCACGTAGTGGTCGCCGTCGCGCAGTGCGGTGGTGCGAATGCCGGCGAGGTCCGAGCCCGCGCCGGGCTCGGTCATGGCGAGGGCGCCGATCGCCTTGCCGGCGGCCATCGCGGGCAGCCAGCGGCGCTTCTGCTGCTCGGTGCCGTAGGCGAGCAGGTAGGGCACGACGATGTCGGTGTGCATGGGGAACCCGACGCCGGACGCGCCGGCGCGGGCCAGTTCCTCGCTCACCACGGCGAGGAAGCGATAGTCGTCGCTGCCACCGCCGCCGTAGGCCTCGGGCACGTTCATGCACAGATACCCGTGTGCCCCTGCCGTCTCCCATACGTCACGGGGCACGATCTTCGCTTGCTCCCACGCGTCGTGGCGGGGCCCGATCTCCTTGTTCACGAATTCGCGGAAGGCCGATCGGAACGCTTCGTGATCGGCTTCCATGACCGTACGGCGCATGCTCGCTCTCCTGGCTCTTCAACCGTCCTATGCTTACGTTCGAGGCTTAAACGTAAACGGCTGCGCGGACCGCCGTCAATGGCTGCGCTTACATAAGGACAGGATTTGTAAGCGCTGAGCAGGTACGATGACCGCACACCTGATTCTGGAGTCGAGACATCAGATGACTGACGAAGAGATCCAGCAGCGTATCCTGGACGCGGCCGAAGAGTGCCTGCTGCAGGCTGGGCCGACGGCCCGGATCCACCACCTGATCGCCGAGCGGGCGGGGGTGTCCCGCCCGACCGTCTACAAACACATCGGCGACCAGAAGGCGGTCATCGAGGCACTGCTGCACCGCGAACTCGACCGGTTTCTCACCGCAGCACAGTCCGTGCTCGCCCGCCACGGCTCGCTACACGAGCGATTCATCGAGACGGTCGTGTACGCCGTCACCTACGCACGGGAACACGCGCTGCTGCAGAAGATCCTGCACGAAGAGCCACAGATCGCGCTCCCCTGGCTCACCACGAACGCCGACGCCGTGTTCGAGCGCGTCGTGGCGTTCATGAGCCCGCACATCAAACGCGGCGAACGCGACCACGTCAACGCGATCAATCCGAAGATCGTCGTGGAGTGGCAGGCCAGACTCGCGATCTCGCTGCTCATCACGCCCAGCGTCACTTCGCGATTGGACGACCCGCGCAAACTCCGCCGGTACGTTTCCGACCTTCTCGACATCGGACGTACGCCAGTCCGATGACCGCAGTCGTCGGCGCTGAGGGTGATCAGGGAGGAGTGATCGTCCAGGTGTTTCATAAGCGAGGGCTTATGAAACACCGGCCCGCCCCGCGGCGCGGGCCGCCAGCACGCTCGCCATCACCCGCTCGACGACGTCACGCGTGGGGCCGTGTGATCGCCCTGGTCAGCGACATGACTATCCCTTTCTCCCGTACTTGGTCTGCCCCCACCCTCCTCCCTCCTGCTCCCAGACGCCCAGGTCAGAAAACCATACGCCTCCGGGTGCGGAGGTCACACCGCCGCCGGAAGCGGCCGGTTGTTGGATAGTCCGGCTTGTCGATATTGATTTGTGACGATCACCCCGATGACGGGCCGTCGTGTGTTATGTAACTTCTGGGTTAACGGATCACTTCGGGGCTATTGCGCATTTGCTGGACTCAAGCGTTCGTCGACTTGCACCGGTGAGCGGCGGCACACCCTCAAGAGGGGGCGGTATGACTGGACAGGGTTTCAGCTACGAGCATCGCCAGCTGCACCTGTCCGGCGACGACTACGTGGTCGCCGCACGGGCGCTGGCGAGACCCCTGGATGATTTCCAGGAAAACGCCAAGGCGGAGGCCACGACCTTCGGCCTCCTTCCGAAGGACTCTGAGGAGACGGCCAACCAGTACGCCAGCTTCTACGGGGAGATGGTCCGCTACATGTCGACGCTCAAGGCGAATTTTGCCGGCGCCGGCAGGACGTTGCAGACCGCCGAACGCAACTACGAGACCGCCGAACTCGGCGGCTGACCGGCGTGCCGGCGGTGCGCGGAGCGTTCTGGTCAGTGGATTGTGAAGCTGGTCGACGATGACACACGAGTTCAAATTCGAGGATTTGGACAACGCCACGTACGCCGTGGAGCGGGCGGCGCGCCGGGCTGAGGACGCCAAGGCGGAACTCGACGCGATCGTCGGCGAGGGGGAGAGCGTCGGCGGGCACGTGCGCGTCACCACCGACGTGTCCGGGCGCGTGCTGAGCATCCGTCTCAACCCCCGCGTCATGAAGCGGGGCAGCGGTGATCTGGCTGATGAGCTGATGGTGGCCATACGGCGGGCGCAGGACGACAGCGACGCGCAACGGGAGCGGCTCATGTCCGGCGTGCTCGACGCGGCAGATCCGTCGCTTGACGCCTTCGCCGGGCGCTCGCGACGGGGGTTCGACGGGATCGTCGACGCCCACAGCCGCGCCATGGAGGAGAGCGAGGCCAGGCTGAACGAGGTCATCCGGCGTATCGAGGACGATCTCGCGTAGGCGCAGGGCCGGCTGCCGGCCACCGGTTTCCCGTGGTCGGCGGCCTCCGGCGTCCTGGCCGCACTTGCCTCAGGTGTCGGGTTGGGGATGGCCGACCGCCGTCCGGAGACGAGCGTGTCAGGGGTGTCGCCGATGAGATCACGGTTGGCGTCGCAGATGGTCCGCCACTTGCGGCGTCGCCATGCACGCGCGCCGCGATGCCCGACAGGGTCTCGGACGGCCGGACGGTGACCTACTCGCGAACCGATGGGGCCTGCACGCCGGGGTGTCCAGGGCTGCCGTACGTGGTGTCGTACATCGACGGTCGCATGGAGTAGTCCGGCATCGGGCGGCTGTCGAGCGGCACCATGGCGCGCAGCGCCGCCCCTGACGCGATGGAGCCGAACGATCCGAGGGCCAGCGTGAGCCCCGGATTGCTGCCACCGGGGATAATCTTGCGCAGCGTCGCGCCCGCGACGGTGTTGTAGACGCCACCGACCGAGGAGAAGATCGCCGCGTTCCGCAGCGCCTCGTTCAGCGGCTTGCCCTGGCTGAGGTCGATCAGGAACTGCGGGCTCGCGGTCGCGACGACACCCATGCCCGCGTCCATGATCATGCTGTTCTTGGGGCTCTTGCCGATCCAGTTGGTGACCGCGCCGAGCCGGGTGGCCGCCGACAGCCCCGCCACCATCTGCCCTGACTTGGCGAGCGCGACGTACGAGCCGCCCCATTGGGTCACGAAACCCTGGCCGTTGGTCAGATTGCCGAAGCCGTTCGCCACCCAGCCTCCGGCCATGGACAAGGCGCCCATGCCCCAGTAGTTCGCCATCGAGGACCACGCGGGGCGGAAGAAGGAGCCGGCGAGCGTCGTCTTCGGCGACGGAGCGAGGCCCTTCGGGAGCACCCCGCGGATGATCGGGCTCCGGGCCATCGCGGTCATGGTGTTCCCGAAACGCGAGAGCCCGCGCATCAGGCGCAGTCGCTCCATGACCCGGCCGATCTTGCCGAGCGCGCTGCCGACGCCGCGGAGCGCGAGCAGGTGCCTGCTGACGACCGCGCTGGTGGCCACGGCCGCGCTTCCCGACGCGCGCGCGACCATCGCCCAACGCGCCCAGAGGCCCAGCGCGCCCATGCCGGCGGCGATGGCGGCGGAGATCTTGATGTTCGTCCACAACATCTGGCGAATGTCGATCATGGCTTGCCTGGACGCGGCGGACGCCTTGGCCGCCTCGCGGAGTACGAGCGATCCGTTCTTGAGGTTCGCGACCGCTCCGGCGAGCTCCTGGCGGTTCAGATGCCGGTACTCCATATCCTTGACGTGATCGGCAGCCGCACCGGTCCAGCGGTGGCCGTCAGCCTTGGGGGGCAGGCGGTCGTGCACCTTCTGCAGGTCTGCCTTGGTCCTGTCCAGCGCCTCGGCCATCGTTTCGAGTCGGCGGATGTCCCTGTCGTCGCCTACCGACTGCCAGGCCCTCGTCATGACCTGCAACAACTCGCTGATATCACTCAGAACCATGACGATCTCCTCAAAAGTCCGCCCGCACTATGATCATGCTTTAGTTGCCAAAGTTGCACAAGGAGCCTCTTTCACTTTCAGGCTTTACAGAGGCGGTTGTTCCTCTGGGGCTTCGTCCGTCCAGTACGCGATCAAGGCGGCCGGTGGATGGCTGCGTCGTGGTGTCGATCTACACCGGTGAGATCCGCGCCTACGACGTCGAGGAGCCCTACCGGCGCGACATCAAAGGCGTACGCAACCTGCTTCTTGACCTGCGACGCGTCACCGATCCCCAACTGCTCGGCATCGAGGGCGCCATAACGGTCGCGATCAACTCATAGTGATTGAGGCGTTACAAGTGAGGATGATTCAGTCATGAGTGTTTCTCGTCGGCCGGGTGGGCGCTGTTCCTGTTTGCGGCCGGCTCAGCGGACTGTCGGGGCCAGCGGCGCGACGGCTCCGCACAGCTCGGCGGCGGCTTGGGCGACGAGCTCGGAGAGGGTTGCTTCCGGGTCGGCCAGCCAGCGGGATGTGGCGCGCCGGGAGATCGCTATCGCCACGTCGATGATGAAGCGTGCCTCGCCGGGCTCGACGCCGCGGCGCTCGAGCGCCCGCGCCAGCGCGTCGGCGCGTCGGCGAGCTTGATCAGATCGCGCTCGGCCAGTGCCGGGCTGGCTGCGATGACCGTGACGCGGCGCAGCAGGAACTCGCGCGGGCGAAAGATCTCGTCGGCGGTCCCCAGCGTGGCGAGCAGCGCCTCGATCGGCGTGAGGCCCGGGTCTGCCGCCTCGACCTGGGCGACGAGGTGGGCCTGGAGCTCGTTGCCGGCGAAGAGGACTTCCCGCTTGTCGGGGAAGTAGCGGTAGAAGGAGCGCTCGGTCAGACCGGCTGCGCGCGCGATCTGCGCGACCGAGGTGCGCTCGAACCCCTGCGAAGCGGAGCCGGGGCCCGGCCGGATCCGGATCGCCGTGCGGGCGTGCGGCCTGACCCCTGCCGACTGGGCGGCGGTCGACGGCCTCTTCTCCGACCGGCTGCCGCCGCTGCCGCGCGGGCTCGGCCTCGAGGTCGTGGGCACCGTCGACGCACTCGGTGAGGGCGTCACCGGCGCCGAGGTCGGCGACCATGTGCTCGGCCCGGCGACCTTCGACGGCCCGACGGCCGGGGCCGCCGAGTATGCACTGATGGCGGTGTGGGCACGCATTCCTGAGGGCGTCACCGCCGAGCAGGCCGCCGCGCTGCCGATGGCGGCCGAGACGGCGTGGCGCCCGGTGATCGCCACCGCCGGGCCGACGCGGGCCGCCACCCTGGAAGAGATCGGCGCCCAGGTGACCGGCTACGGCGACGGCATGGCCGAACGCGTCGCCGCGCTGGCCGGAGACCGCGTCGACCGCGCCCTGGACACGGTCCCGACCGGTGGCCGGGTCGACCGCGCCGACCAGCCCAGCCCGGCCGGTGGCTCGCTGCCGACCCTGATCGAGCTGACCGGGGACCCCGACCGCGTTCTCACCGTCTCGGACTTCGCCGCCGCCGCCGAGCTGGGCGCCCGGATCACCCACATCGACATGCGCTACGACCTGATGGGCGAGTTCGCCCGGCTGGCCGGCGAAGGCGTCCTGGTCGTATCGGTCGCCCGCACCTACACGCTCGGCCAGATCCAGGAGGCGGCCGAGCTCAGCCAGTCCCGCCGGCCCGGCGGCAAGCTCATGCTCGTGCTGTGATCGCCTTGCCGGCCTGGCCAGAGTCCCGAGACCACGCAACGGATCTACGCGCTGCCCGGAGCGGTCAATCACCAGCTGAGCACCCGCAACGGCGCACTGTCCCCGGCGGCCTCGGCCTGCGTGCGCAACTCCGGCACGGCATCGCGCAGCACCTTGATCCCCAGCGGCACGAGCACCAGGCACAGGGCGGCGCCCGACAGGACGCCGTCGATCAGCTCGCTCCTCTTCAGCACACCGGTCCACAGCCAGCCCGAGAACAGGAACAACACCAGCCGCCCGGTGCCGAACGTGCCCGAGCGGAAGGCGGCCAGACCGAGGAGGATTGTCCCGATATAGAGACCGAAGGCCGCCGAAACGGGCACTCGCCAGGGCCCGTAGGAGATGTCCACGTACAGGTCCATGACGATCTCGGTCGTCCGCTCCAGCCCAAGAGTCCCGATGAGCTGCAGGGCCGTCTCGTCCACACCCGCCCAGTACAGGCGCGAGAACAGCCCCACGACCACCATCGCGCCGCCCAGGCGGGCCTGCCAGGGCGAGCGTGCGGCAGCCACCCGGGCCAGGACGACGATGGCCAGGCACAACACGATGGCGCCCGCCGTGTAACAGGCGTACCCGGCCGTGGCCAGCCCCGGGTTCAGGGCGTAAGCGGCCAGTTGCTCGGGCGCGGCGAACGGCTGCGTGGCGAAGTACGCCCGCTGCTGCGGTGTGAACGCGGCCGTGCTCTGCGCGAGGTGGCGCAGCGTCAGCCCGGCGAACCACAGGAGCGGCCCGAGCACCAGGGCGCCGCCTCCGATGAAACGCCCGGGAAACCAGGCGTTGTGGTGAACCGACACGGGAGTGATGGTGGTCAGTGACATGCCGGTACTCTGGCGTGCAGAGGAGGCCGCCACTACTGCCGTTCGGCAGGTGCGAATGTCTCCTTTAGTCGGGGATGCCGGAAGCGGCGAGGTCGCATCACGCGACGGCGATTCCCTCAAGCTCGACCATCAGGGTGGGGATCGCGAGCCGTGTCACGCCGAGCATCGTGCTGGTCGGCGCCACCCCGGCGGCCCCCAACCGCGACGCCAGCACGCCGTAGTGCTGGAAGAGCAGATCGACGTCGGTGGTGTAGACGTTGAGCCGGACGAGGTTCGCGAGGGACATGCCGGCCTCGCCGAGCACGGCCTCCAGGTTGTCGAGGCTCAGCGCCAGTTGCGCCGCCATGTCGCCGTCATGCTGGGGCTTGCCGTCGCCGCTCATCGCGGTCTGCCCGGCGCAGTAAAGCGTCCGGGTGTGCCCGGAGACGATCTCACCCTGGTTGTAGCCCATCTCCACCGACCACGCCCACGGGTTGACTGCCGTTCGCTCCATTGCCACAGCTCCATTCGTTTCATCGAGAGTAGGTACCGTTAGCCGCCATCTGTGACGTCGTGTGGATAAGCCTCCCGGCAAATCACGACATCCTTTGTCGTGTATTCCGATAGCTTCTCCGTATGCGCGCCGACCGGTTGGTCTCACTGGTGCTCCTGCTGCGGCGGCACGGTCGGCTGTCCGCGGCCGCGCTGGCCCGCGAACTGGAGGTGTCCACCCGCACCGTGCTGCGCGACATCGAGGCGCTGTCCGCGGCCGGCGTCCCGGTCTACGCCGAACGCGGCAGGCACGGCGGTTTCGCGTTGTTGCCCGGTTTCCGTACCGAGCTCACCGGACTGAACCACGATGAGGCCCTTGCCCTGCTGATCGCCGGATCGCGGCGCGGCGCGCAGGCATTCGGCCTCGGCTCGGCGCTCGCTTCGGCGATGCTCAAGGTGGTCGACGCGCTCCCCGAGAGCTATCGGGACACCGCGGCCGGCGCGGCCGAGCGATTGCTCATCGACCCGGAGACCGACCTCCTCTCGCGCCGGATGGTCGCCGAGGAGGTGCCTGACGCGATAGTGGCCGAGGTCCGGCGTGCGGTGCTCGCCGGACACAAGCTGCGCATCCACTACGCGGCCGTGGACCAGACCCCGAAGTGGCGTACGGTGGACCCGATCGGCCTGGTCACCGTACGCGACCGGGGCTACTTGCTGGCCACGAGGTCTGGCGCGGACCGCACCTACCGGCTGTCGCGGGTGCTGGCCGCCGAGGAACTCTCCGAACCGGCACAGCGACCGAACCGGGTCGATCTCGATCAGGTCTGGCGGCAACGCAGCACACAGTTCCGGACCGGCGGCGACCACGTCACCGTGCTGGCACGGGTGGACCCGGAGCGGCGGGAGGACCTGGTGAGCACCGCGCTGGCCGTCCGCACCGAGGAACCCGACGCGGACGGCCGGCTGCGGATGGAGGTGACCTTCCAAGATCCACGACACGCCGAATGGGCGCTGTGGCAGCTCGGCACCAACGCGGAGGCCGTGGCCCCACAGTGGTTGCGCACCTCCCTGCGCAACCGCGCCACCGCGATCGCCGCCCGTTACGCGGTCTCATCCTGAGCGTTGGCCGCGTTCCGGGCACCGCCCCTGGTGGTTGTGTGCTGGTCGTCAGGTTTGCACGGTCGGCCTGACGACGACCTCGCTGATGTCAACGCCAGATGGCTGCTCGATCGCGAACCCGATCGCGGACGCGATGGCGGAGGGCGGGATGGCGATCTCGTCGCGCTGCTGGACCAGCGCCGCCGCTGCCTCGGGGCTTGCCCCCTTGCCCACACCCTCGGTGTTGGTGAAGCCAGGTGAGACGAGAGTGACGCGCAGGTGCGGCCCCGACTCCTGCCGCAGCGCCTCGGTCAGTACTTTGACCGCTGTCTTGGTGGCCGCGTAGACGCCCTGCGGGGATTTCACGATGTAGGCCGCGGTGGAGGCGACGTTGACGAACTGGCCGGAGTGCTGCCGCCGGAAGACGGGCAGGGCCGCCCCGATGCCGTTCAGCAGTCCGTTGACGTGCGTTGCGACCATCGCGTCCCAATCGTCCTGGAGCAACTCGTCAAACGGAGACACCGCCATCGTGCCGGCGTTGGAGACCAGGACGTCGAGCCGGCCGAACTGATGGACCGCCGTGTCCGTGAGGAGCTTCAGGTCCTCCCGGCGCGTCACGTCGATGACGGCCCCGACGGCTGAGCCGCCCTGTGCAACGATCTGGTCCACCACCGCGTGCAACCGGTCCTTTCTTCGTGCGCCGAGCACGAGCCGGGCGCCTTTCCCTGCGAGGTGCGTCGCCGTCGCTGCTCCGATGCCGCTACTGGCACCCGTGATCGCTACGACCCTGCCTGCGATTCCTGTCATGATCAGTAGTCCTTTCCACGAGGAATAGGCGCAGGTCGATCTGTGACCTACAGTGGAAGTGGAGGCGCCACCACTTAATCGAGCTTAAGTGGGCGCGCCTCCGTTTAGCAACCGGAGAAGAGCGGAAGGGGGACGGCAGCCGCCGATGAGCAAAGACGCACAACGCCCGTTGCGAGCTGACGCGCGACGCAATCGGGAGAAGATCATCACGGCTGCGGTGAGCGTATTCGCCGAGGTGGGGCTGGACGCGCACCTGGAGCGCATCGCCAAGGAAGCGGGCGTGGGAACCGCGACCCTCTACCGCAACTTCCCCACTCGGGACGCTCTGATCGAGGCGGTCTACCGCAACGAGGTGGCTCAACTGTGCGATGCCGTGCCTGGCCTGCTCGCGGCACATCCACCCGGAGAAGCCCTGCGTGCTTGGACACGCCTCTTCCTGGACTACGTGACCGCCAAAGTCGGCATGGCCGACGCCCTGCGCGCCATCGTCGCCACGGGAGGAAACCCCTACGGTCACAGCCGGGACATGATTCAGGCCGCCATCGCCGTCTTGATGGACGCCTGCGCAGCCGCCGGGGAGATCCGCACCGACATCAGCCCGGCGGACATGGGTGCCGCCCTCGCAGGCATCGCCCTGACCTCGGCGAAGCCCGAACAACGCGAGCAGGCCGAACGCCTGCTCGATCTCACCCTGGACGGACTCAAGGTTCGTTCGTAAGGCCGCCTTCAACGCCGAGCGTCACGGCGGGCTCGGCCGGGCCGCCGCGAACCTTGGTGCCGCGGCCCGACCTGCCCGAAGGGGTCACCGATCCAGCGTGCCGTGAGCCTGCGCCGAAAGGTCCTGCCAGTCGGCCCAGGTCTTGAGCCGGTCGGCGTAGACCTGCTGGAGCATCGGGTAGAAGCCCTGCCCGAAGAGCACCCGCAGGGGCGGGGCGTCAGAGTCGACGATCTTGAGGAGTGCCTGGGCCGCGGCGGCAGGGTCGCCGGCGGGCTGCTTTCCCGCGAACCCCGCGAGCCGCCGGCGAAGGCCGTCGTAGATCGGGTTGGCCTCGGCCATGTGGCCGTTGTCGAGCGGGTCCGGGTTCTTGCCCGCCCTGGTGGCGAAGCCGCCGGGCTCGACCACGGTCACCTTGATGCCGAAGTCGGCGACCTCTTGGGCGAGAGTTTCGTTCAGCGCTTCCAGGGCCCACTTGGAGGCATGGTATGCGCCGCCGAGCGGCATCGCGATGAGCCCGGCCGCCGAGGACATCTGGATGATGTGCCCCGCGCCCTGCTGACGGAGGTAGGACAGCGCGGCCTGAATCACCCACACCGCGCCGAACAGGTTGGTCTCCAGCTGGTCGCGCAGCTGCTGCTCGGTCAGCTCTTCGATCGCGCCCACCTGGGCGTAGCCGGCGTTGTTCACGATGACGTCGAGACGGCCGAAGTGCTGGTCGGCCCGCTTCACGGCCTCGAAGACGGTGGCCTTGTCGGTCACGTCCAGTTCCAGCGGGAGCAGCGCCTCGCCGTAGGCGGCGGCCAGTTCGTCCAGGCTCACGGTGGTGCGGGCCGCCGCGGCCACCTTGTCGCCGCGGGACAGTGCGGCCTCGACGAAGTTGCGGCCGAGGCCGCGGGACGAACCGGTCACGAACCAGACCTTGCTCATGGTGTCTTTCCGATCTTCATGTGTGGCCGGTCGCGCGGCGGTCACCACGCAACCGGGCCGAGGTGGTGCCGCGCGGATCGTTCGCGCGGGACCCTGACGAACATGAGGCACCGGCGGCCCGATCCCTGTGACAGCGCGGTCATGTGATGTGCGCCACCTCACGCGGCGACGAGGACCGGATGCGTCACCGTCAAGGGACGGCAAGATCACCTGGAGCAGCGGGCGCGGGCCGGTGGCGCCTCGCTGGGCGGACGCCCATCCCGGGTGCATCGATGTGGCCATCTCACCCGACGCCGTCGACCCTGGCCGGGTGAACATCTTTGAGCATTTCGAGGCCAAGGAGGCGCTGGACGCCTGGCGGGCGGGTGCCCCCAGGCCCACCGCGTCCTTCAAGCTCAAGGACGTCCAGGTGTTCAAGCACGTGATAGCCGCCTCTGGGCCGCCTTTCGGCTAGCGCCTTCGCGGTTACGGCTCCGGCGGCGTTGGTCACCGTCCGGCTGTGCGAGGAGCGGCTATTTCGTCGGGAGGCCGACCGCGTTGGCCGCGTCGGCCTCGAAGTAGTCCGTCGTGGCGAAGGCACCGGTGTGGTCCTCGAGGAAGTTCCTGACGTCGTCGATCGAGTCATGAATGATGACGTTCACCGCCTTGGTCCCGTCGGTGCTCGCCACCGCCAGCGTCCACCTGGCGCCCTGGGGAAGCCTGCCGTACGCCTGCTTCAAGGAATCCCAGAAACCGTCGCTGTCGGAAACCGTGGAAACAGCCATGACGGGCATCGTGCCACCCTCCTGACGCACTCTCGGATTCACTCGGCAATTGGTGTGAAGATATTGTGCGGCGCCATTCTGGAAGTCGTAGATCGCGACGGTCTGAGGGTCCTCCAGCGGATCGTCCGAAGACATCAGGAAGTGGGTCTCGCTGATCTGGAGCAGCTCGTAGTCGAGCTGTTCCGGCCTGTCGAGGAGTTGCGCCTCCATGGGGTTCAGGGAGAATTTGAGGTGCAGCTTCCCGTTTTCTGCCGCCACCTCGTAGCGGGCGCCTGGGCGCTCGTAGGAGCCTTCATACCTGGACGGATCGAGCGCCAGGGTGGGGTCGGGCTCCGGCAGGCCGGGGATCGTGACCGCGCCCAGGTCGGCCAGGATCTCGTTGAACACCTTCCGGTAGAAGCTGTCGCGTGGCCCGGCGTTCGCCAGCATCGAGACGGCGATGTTCGATTCCGGCAGGATTCGCAGGCGGGCGCTCTGGCCGACCGTGCTGCCGTCGTGGGCATAGACGGTCTGCCCGTGCCAGTCGCACACGATGAGGCCGAGTGCCCATTCCGGTCCGAACATGTACGGGTCAGGTACGGGGACCCGCGACTCCGCCATTTCGCGGATGATGCCGGGGGAGACGATTCCGGTGCCGTTCGGCGCTTTTCCTTCATTGAGGAAGACGTACGCCAGCGTGAGCAATTCCGAGGCCGTCGTGTTGACGTTGCCTCCGGGGCCGAAGGAGCGTGGCAGGTGACCCAGCGGTGAAAGGACGGGGCCCTCTTCGAGGGATCGGATGAGGTGCCCGGTCGCGGCCCGGTCCTGGCTCACGTGCTCACGCCGGCTGCTCGTCGAGATCAGTCCCAAGGGGTCGAACAGGCGATCCTTCATGATGTCGTCCCACCGCTTGCCGTCGATCACCTCCATGATGCGGGCGAGGATCGCGTAGCCCAGGGCCGCGCTGTAGCCGTGGGTGTGGCCCAGGGGGTGGACCTGGCGTGCGTCGGCGATGTTCCGCACCATGCGCTCGTACACGTCGTCGTCCTCGCCCGGATCTCCGTAGTCCTCCTCGATGCCGTGGGTGTGGTTGAGGAGATGGCGGGGTGTGACCTGGGTGCTGACGTCGGGGTCGGCCACCCGGAAATCAGGAAGGTAGGTCCGCACCGGCTCGTCCAGAGCGACTTTCCCCTCGTCGACGAGCTGCATGAAGGCGAGGGCGGTCCAGGTCTTGGACACGGAGCCGCACTGGTAGACGGTGCCGGACGTCGCGGGATCCCGCGTGAGGACGCTCGTGACGCCGACGGCGAAGTCGGTGGTCTCCCCGCCGTGGAGGACGCCGATCGCGGCGCTCGGGATCCGGTATTCCGCCAGCAGCCCGGCGACGCGAGCTCGGATCCGGGTCACGTCCAACGCTTGTGCCATAAGGGGTTCCTCGTCATTCCTGAGTTTTTCAAAGCAGGGAAAGGCTACGTTGCCTTTCAAAACTCGTCAACGAATGTTTGGGGTTTTTGCGTGGATCGTTGCAACAGAATTGCCGGTGAATGCAATCCGGACCGGCCAGTTGTTGCAATGTACTGTTGGTGAACGCACCCGTGGACCCGAACCGGCAGGAGGACGAGCCGATGCCCGGAGGCAGGCTGAGCCACGAGGATCGCAGGCAGATCGCGATCTGGATGGTCGAAGGGCTGGGATACGCCGAGATCGCCAGGCGGCTGGGCAGGCCGACGTCCACGATCAGCCGCGAAGTGGCACGCAACAGCGCGCCCGGCGGCTACCTGGCCGACCGAGCCCAGCAGGCCGCCGGGCAGCGCGCCCGCCGCCGCAGAACGGTTCAGGCCGCGGAGCCGCCGGCGGAGCCCGTGCCCGGTTTCGTGGAGCGGTTGGCGACGCTGTTGGCCGGGACCGGCCTTCCCCGGATGCCCGCTCGCGTGTTCGTCTGCCTGCTCACCTCCGAGCCCGGCAGCCTGACGTCCGCCGAGCTCGTACGCCGGCTACAGGTCAGCCCGGCGTCGGTGTCGAAGGCCATCGGCTATCTCGAGGCGATGGAGCTGGTCAAACGCGCGCAGGATTCCGGCCGCCGCGAGCGGTACGTCATCGACGACGACGTCTGGCTCCACGCGTTCAGAGCCGACACCGGAGCGCACGCCGAGGTCGCGGCGGCCGCACGGCACGGGAGCGAGATCTTCGGCGCCGGCTCGCGCGTCGGCGCCCGGCTGGGCGAGATGGCGCAGTTCTTCACCTGGATCAGCGAGCAGATGAACGGCAGCGGCCCCACCGGCGCCGTCGTGCGCGACGCGCTGACGGTGCTGGCCGCACTGGTGTACGCCGCTCGGCCGCTCACCGCGGACGACCTCGCCACGGCCCTGGACTGGCCCGTCCAGCGGGCAGCCGACGCCCTGGACACGATCGGCCGACGTCCGGTCCTCTCCGACCCGTTCGCTGTGGAGCAGCGCGGGCGCGGCGCGTACGCCATCGCCCCGAGGCCGGACCGCCTGAGCTCCGCGCAACGCGACGCGCTGATCGCCCGTCCGCGCCCGGCCCGAGGGACCCGAAAATGACGAAGCCCCGTCCGGGGGCGCGGGAGTGTCCAATTAACGGATCTAACGATCAAGGAGAAGCGTCTGATGACGGAGACCGCCGTGGAGCCAGAGGACCGTGACGAGGTCGTCGAAGAGGATCTATGCCGGTATGGAGACGGCGGCGATGCCGGGTGCTCGGCTACGAGCAGGTCTTCGTCTTCACCGAGCAGAGCTTGACCTCGGGGTAGCGTGCCGAGGGCTTGTTCAGGGAAGGCTGGGGTTTGTCGCGCAGGTGCTGGTCGAAGAAGGCTCGGGTGTAGGCGCGGGTGATCTCCACCGCGCCGCAGGTCCTGACGCAACGGGCCGTACGCGGCGGCAAGCGTGGCGTCGGCCAGCGTCACCGTCACGAACGTCCCGGCACCCGGACGGGCGGTGACCAGTCCAGCGTGTTCCAGCTCCCGGTAGGCCTTGAGCACGGTGTTGGGATTGATCGTCACCTGGGCCACCACGTCCCTGACCGTAGGAAGCCGATCCCCCTCACGCAGCAAACCCAGCCGCAGCGCCCGCCGTACCTGCTGGACCAGCTGCAGGTACGGCGAGACGCCCGACCTGTCATCCAGATGGAACTCGATCACCACTTGCTCTATTCATCTAATGTCATAAGACAAGGATTGAAAGACCGTGGCGGGCCGGCAAGTGGAGGATCACTGACATCACCCGCCGGTTTCTGTCCCAGGGCGCCACCGGCTGCGTGCGCGGCCCGGCGCTTTCGCAGGGCTCCTGCGACCGTCCAAGACGGCGGATCCGGGGAGCAGTTGTACTGGACTGGAGATGGCCCGGTTTGTGGACACCTGATCTCTGGGAACCCCGGTTCCCGAGAGAAGGAGTCTGCTGTGCCGAACAACTATCCGCCGGAGTTTCGCCGGCAGACGGTGGAGCTGGTGCGCGCGGGACGGACGCCGGAGGAGCTGGCCAAGGAGTTCCAGCCCTCCGCGCAGTCGATCCGTACCTGGGTGCGCCAGGCCGACCTCGATGAGGGCCGCCAGGACGGGCTGACCAGCGCCGAGAAGGGAGAGCTGGGCGCCTGCGGCGTGGCCCGTCGGCACGGGCCCGGCGCGAGGTCGAGCTGACCCAGAAGATTTAGCGGCATCACCAGGCTTCGGACGAGATCTACGGGGGACAACTTCAGATCGGTGCGGGCTGCCGTACTGGAAGGAGCTTCGAGCAGGGCGGCCGCAAGCAAGCCCAGGACAGCCCAGCCAGCGACGCCGGTAGGGCCGGCGATCGCGAAGTTCGGCGGCGTGGTGGCGTCGCCGAGCATAAGGAACGTTGGGACGGTGGCGTTGAACGCGGCGTGCGCTACGACGGCGGGCCAGATGCTGCCCGTGCGCAGCCGCAGCCAGCCTATGACCAGGCCGAATGTCACGCAGAAGCCAATGAAGACCAGCGCGGCCCAAGCGCCCAGGTTCGGATAGTTGTAGCCGAGCAGGGTCAGGGGCGCATGCCACAGTCCCCAGATCAGGCCGGAGATCAGCAGTCCGCGGCTCACTCCGGCCTCGCTGCTCAGCCAGGGCACCAGCCAGCCTCGCCAGCCCCACTCCTCGCCGAAGGCGGGGATCATGGTGACTACGGTGCAGAGGGTGAACCCGGTGACGACCTGGCTGACCCAGGCGGTCTGCAGATCGCCTCCCTGCACGCCCATCGTGTCGCGATAGAGGCTGAGGCCGGACAGGTCCAGCGTGACCAGACCGAGTGCGACGCTGAGGGCGAGGGTGAGGGCGGCGAACGCGGGCACGCTGATCCAGGCGACTGCGGCAAGGCTGAATGTGCGGGCCTTGCTCGGGCCGAGTCCGAGACCGGTCTGTGCGGCCAGTTCGGCGGGGGCCGTGCGGAAATGCTCGCCCTGGCCCGGGCCAAGACGCCGGACGGCACGTTCCACCAGGCGGACCTGCACGACCTTCCGGTCGAGTCCGCGAGCTTCGACCTGGTGGTCTGTGCGCTGGCGCTGACCCACCAGCCGGCCCTCGGACCGGCGCTGAGCGAGCTCGCCCGGGTGAGCCGGCCCGGCGGCCACATCGTGTTGTCAGACATCCATGTTCTCTCGCTCTACCTGGGCGGCGTGGTCACGGTGGGAGGGCCGGACGGCGGCATCCGGGCGATGCCGGCCAGCCGCTTCCTCGCCGGCGACTACATCGCCGCCATCCATGAGGCGGGGCTGGAGATCGTGACCTGCCGCGAACCCAGGTGGGGCGAGCTGCCCGGTGGGCACGGCGGCCCGCTCGCCCAGCAGTGGTGCCCCGAGGCGGCCGAGGCCGCCTACCACGACACCCCTGCCCTGATCATCTGGCATCTCCGCCGCCCTCAACGGGAACGGGTCGTTTCTGAGGGCTGAGGCCACGGTTCCGGGACGATTCCCAAGCGGTCATTCCCAGCCGAGCGCCCCTGGGGGAGGGGGTGAGGGGCGGGGTGATCCCGGCCGGCCTATTATGTAAACGCATCCGTATGCGTTTACGAAATGGAGTGGCCGGATGATAAAGGTTCTCGGCAAGATCGGATTACTCGTTTCCGCCCTCACGGTCGCCGCGGCGTGGCTGGTGGTCCTGCGGTTGAAAAGCGTGCCGGTGCCGCTGCTGGTGGTCTATGGGCTGCTGCTGGCCGGATCGGTGGCCGGGCTGCTGTGGCCCGGGTTGTTCGGCCGGCGGTCCACGCGGCGCCGGGTGCTGGCGTTCGTCGGGGTCCCGGCCGGTCTGGGCACGCTGGGGCTCTATCTCGCGGTCGTCTACTACGTCACCGATCTGCCGGTGCTGCTGGCCCTCGCCGCTGCGGGCTGCCTGGGATGGGCGGCGGCCGCCCTCCTGCGCGGACGCCGCAGGGCAGGCGGTTCGGACACCCGGCAGACCCGACGCGCCTTCCTGCTGGGCGGTGCCGGGCTGGTGCTGGGCGTGCTGAGCGGGTGGTCGGTCAGCCGGGTGGAACGGCAGCGCCGCGAGATGCTGGCCCGGCGCGAGCACCAGCGGCAGGCGGCCGTACGCGCTCCGGGCGCGCGGCGGCGGGTCGCTGACGGCGCCCTGCGGGTGTTCCCGATCCACACCGGCGACACCATCGTCACCTACGGCCAGTTCTACGGCGGCCTGGACGGCTGGGAGGGGTTGAACGGCTACGTGCGCACCCTGGTGAACAAGGCGCAGATCGTGGTGCCGGTCTACGCCTACCTCATCGACCACCCCCGGCACGGACTCCTGCTGGTCGACACCGGCGTCAACAGGGAGCAGGCACACGATCACGACGGGTACTACGACATGACCTCGCGCCTGCTGAGCGAGCGCGACGAGTATCAGATGACCTCCCAGCAGGACCTGCGGGTCCGCCTGGCCCGGCTAGGCTACGACGCCAAGGAGGTCTCCACCGTGTTCCTCACCCACGTCCACGACGACCACGCCGGAGGGCTGCGCTACCTGCCTCAGGCGACGGTGGTGATGGACCGCCGCGACTGGGACCACGGCGTGCTCTATCCCTACTCCTTCGACCTCGTCAGGGAGAACCTCTCCTTCCCGGCCTTCGACTCCGGCGCTTTCGGCGCCTTCCCGGCCGGCCAGGACCACTTCGGCGACGGAAGCATCGTCCTGCTGCCCACTCCCGGCCACTCGCCCGGCCACATGTGCGTGTTGCTGCGCATGGACGAAGGCGGCGTTCTGTTCATGGGCGACACCCTCTACACGCTGCCCCACCTGGCCGTCGACCAGGTCCGCCAGATGACCATCGGCGGGGCCGACACGATCCACCAGATCGAGGCGGCCCGGCGCATCCAGAACCTGCTGGCCTCCGACGCCGGCGTCGTGCCGCTGTTCGCCCATGACAACACCCGCTACCAGTCCGAGCGGGTCTTGTCCGCGTTCGCCCATGGGACGCCGGGCAAGGAGGGGCTGCGGGAGTTGCGCGCGCACATGGAGGCCGTCCTCACCCCCGGCTGGCGGCTGCGGCCCGGGCACACTCCCCACTTCGTCCCGGCGGCGTCCGGCACGGGCTGGGGGCGGGTGGAGTTCCGGTGACCTCTGAGCGGCGCACCCGGGGCAGACCACGCGACCCCGAGGCGGACGAGGCGATCATGAAGGCGGCGCTGGAGCTGTTCGTGGAGCGCGGCCTGGAAGGCGCGAACTTCGAGCAGATCGCCAAGCGCGCCGGGGTGGCCAAGGTGACCGTCTACCGGCGCTGGTCGTCGAAGGAGGAGCTGCTCACCCAGGCGATCGAGCGGGCCCGCACACTCGTCCCCGAGGCCGACATCTGGGCCAACGACGCCGCGCGGCCGGCCGGCGAACAGCTCGTGGACTCCTGGGTGCGCACCTTCGGCGACGCCCGCTTCCGGGCGATCCTCGCCCAGCTCATCGGCTCCAGCGTCACCCGGCCGTCGCTCCTGGCCACCTACCGCGAACAGTACATCGAGCCGCGCCGCCGGCTGATCCACGCCGCGCTCGACCGTGCCCGCCGCGATGGCGGGCTGGACGCCGAAGCCAAGATCGACGACAAGACCGACACCGTGGTCGACACAGAGATCGACACTGTGATCGACATGGTCGTGGGCGCGGCCATGTACCGCATGCTCATCGACCCGGACACACCAGCCCATCCCGCCGCCGCACGCCGGTACCTGGAAGAGGTGCTCCGCCAGGCCGACCGGCTGCTGCGGCTCCCCGACGCGCCTCATCGACGGGACGAGGGACCAGAACCCGGCGTCCGGCGGAGCGGTCATGCGCCGACGTAGGCCGCGAGGTGTTCGCCGGTGAGGGTGGAACGGGCGGCGACGAGGCCGGCGGGGGTGCCCTCGAAGACGATCCGCCCACCGTCGTGCCCGGCGCCGGAGCCGAGGTCGATGACCCAGTCGGCGTGCGCCATGACCGCCTGGTGGTGCTCGATGACGATGACCGACTTGCCGGCGTCGACGAGCCGGTCGAGCAGGGCGAGCAGCTGCTCGACGTCGGCGAGGTGCAGGCCGGTGGTGGGCTCGTCCAGGACGTAGACGCCGCCCTTGTCGGCCATGTGGGTGGCCAGCTTCAGCCGCTGGCGCTCGCCGCCGGACAGCGTGGTGAGCGGCTGGCCGAGGCTGAGGTAGCCGAGCCCGACGTCGGCGAGCCGGCCGAGGATGGTGTGCGCGGCGGGCGTACGGGCCTCACCGGCGCCGAAGAACTCCTCGGCCTCGGTCACCGACATCGCCAGCACCTCGCTGATGTCGCGCCCGCCGAGGCGGTATTCCAGCACCGACCCGTCGAACCGCCTGCCCTCGCACTCCTCGCACGTGGTGGTGACGCCGGACATCATCCCCAGGTCGGTGTAGATGACGCCGGCGCCGTTGCAGTTGGGGCAGGCGCCCTCGGAGTTGGCGCTGAACAGCGCCGGCTTGACGCCGTTGGCCTTGGCGAACGCCTTGCGGATCGGGTCGAGCAGCCCGGTGTACGTCGCCGGGTTGCTGCGCCGCGAGCCGCGGATGGGCGCCTGGTCGACCGACACGACGCCCGCGGAGGCGGGGATGGAGCCGTGGATCAGCGAGCTCTTGCCGGAGCCGGCGACGCCGGTGACCACGCAGAGGACGCCGAGCGGGATGTCGACGTCGACGTCCTGCAGGTTGTGGCGGTCCGCGCCGCGGATCTCCAGCTTGCCCTTCGGCGTGCGTACCGACGTCTTCAGCTCGGCGCGGTCGTCGAGGTGGCGGCCGGTGATGGTGTCGCCGGCCCGTAGCCCTTCGACGCTGCCCTCGTAGCAGATGGTGCCGCCCGCCGTGCCGGCGCCGGGGCCGAGGTCGACGACGTGCTCGGCGATCGCGATCGTCTCCGGCTTGTGCTCGACGACGAGCACGGTGTTGCCCTTGTCCCGCAGCCGCAGCAGCAGGTTGTTCATCCGCTGGATGTCGTGGGGGTGCAGGCCGATCGTGGGCTCGTCGAAGACGTAGGTGACGTCGGTGAGCGGGGACCCGAGGTGGCGGATCATCTTGGTGCGCTGCGCCTCGCCGCCCGACAGCGTGCCCGCCGGCCGCTCGAGCGAGAGGTAGCCCAGCCCGATCTCCACGAAGGACTCGAGGGTGTGCAGCAGCTTGGCCAGCAGCGGCGCGACCGACGGCTCGTCGAGGCCGCGGATCCACTCGGCCAGGTCGCTGATCTGCATCGCGCAGGCTTCCGCGATGTTGATGCCCTTGACCCGCGAGGAGCGGGCCTCCTCGCTGAGCCGGGTGCCGTCGCACTCGGGGCAGGTGGTGAAGGTGACCGCACGATCCACGAACGCCCGGATGTGCGGTTGCATGGCCTCCCTGTCCTTGGACAGGAACGACTTCTGGATCTTCGGGATCAGGCCCTCGTAGGTCAGGTTGACCCCCTCGACCTTGACCTTGACCGGCTCCTTGTACAGGAAGTCCTGCATTTCCTCCTTGGTGTACTCGCGGATCGGCTTGTCAGGGTCGACGAAGCCGGACTCGGCGTAGACGCGTACCGTCCAGAGGCTGTCGGACTTCCACCCCGGGATGGTGAACGCGCCCTCGGAAAGCGACTTGGAGTCGTCGTAGAGCTGGGTGAGATCGAGGTCGGTGACCGTGCCCCGGCCTTCGCAACGCCCGCACATGCCGCCGATCCGTGTGTACGTCGCCTTCTGGGCCTTGCGGTTGTTGCCCCGTTCGACCGTGATCGCGCCGCTCGCCCTGACCGTGGGGACGTTGAAGGAGAAGGCCTGGGGCGAGCCGATGTGCGGCTCGCCGATCCGGCTGTAGAGGATGCGCAACATCGCGTGTGCGTCGGTGGCGGTGCCGACGGTGGAGCGGGGGTCGGCGCCCATCCGCTGCTGGTCGACGATGATCGCGGTGGTCAGTCCGTCGAGGACGTCGACCTCCGGCCTAGCCAGCGACGGCATGAAGCCCTGGACGAAGGTGCTGTAGGTCTCGTTGATCAGCCGCTGCGACTCCGCGGCGATCGTGCTGAACACCAGCGAGCTCTTGCCCGAGCCGGAGACGCCGGTGAACACCGTCAGCCGGCGCTTCGGGATCTCGACGCTGACGTCCTTCAGGTTGTTGACGCGGGCGCCGTGCACGCGGATCACATCGTGGCTGTCGGCGGTATGCGGCGCAGGCGACTGCGTGTCGTTCCTCGTGGTCATGCTCACCGTGTCTCCGTTCCTTGGGCGGGCCGCCTCTCGCGGCCTTCGGCTGCGTCGCCTGGCTCGATCAGCCTTGAGCGTACGCGTGGTCGTCCTGCGCTTCCGCCACGCGGCCCGGGGGAGCGGAAGGCGTAAGGGACGAAGCCAGCGTGAAGGGTGAGGCCCATGACGGTCACGTTAGGCGAGGGCCGGGGCCGGCGCTTCTCGATTCCTGACCGGTCTGCGACCGACCCCGTGACCACCGGCGCTCACCCGGACCCGCTCCCCGTTCGGACCGTCATGGTCCGGGCGCCTGTCCCCTCGACGGCTGCTCATTCGTCTCCTCGACATGAGCGACAACCTTTCCGTCCCGCGAGAGCGGCGCGGCCGTACCGGATCCCGGCCCTCATCTCGTGGATCGTGCAGGTCTTCGTGGCCGTCATGTTCACCATGTCCGGCCTGGTGAAGACCGGCCAGCCGAGGGACAAGCTGGTCGTCTCATATCCGTGGATCCGCGATTTCTGCCCGGCGTCGGTGCGGTTCGTCAGCGCGCTGGAGGTGCTCGGCGCGATCGGGCTGATCGTGCCGGCGGCCACGGAATCGCACCCGTCCTGACTCCGGTCGCCGGGAATCAAGATGGCGGGAGCGGGGGCCCTGCACATCCGCCGCGGGGAGCCGTCCGGATTGCCGGCTCCCGGGATCCTGTTCGTGCTCGTCGCCTGGGGACGGTTCGGCCCCTGCAGCTGGTGACCGGCACCAGCGCCTCGTTCAGGTCAACGCTCGCCTGATCGGCCACATCTCGCTGCGAACGGCGGCGAACGGTGGCGAACACCAGAAATTACTCATCGACCCGAGGAGGGATCGTATGTCAGCAACCGAGGTGACACGGAACAAGGCAACGCTCCGGCGCTTTCATGACGCCTTCAGCACCGGCGATGCGGAGATCATCGCCAAGACGATCGACGAGGTGGTCGATCCGGACGCGCAGATCCACACCCCGCTGCCGCTGGAGACGAAGGGGAAGCAGGCGATAAAGGATGTGCTCGCCGTGCTTCACCGGGGCTTCCCCGACCTGCGCATCGAGATCGAGGACGTGATCGCCGAGGGGGACAGGGTCGTCAGCAGGAACACGGTGACCGGCACGCACCGGGGTGAATACATGGGGCTGGCGCCGACGGGCAAGTCCGTCACGTACAAGGAGATCATCATCGCCCGCTTCGCCGACGGCCGGGTCGCTGAGACCTGGGCGGTCGTCGACGTCCTCTCGCAGATGCGGCAGCTCGGCGCCATTCCGTCCTAGCGACGGCGTACTCCGGCGTCCGGCTCGGCAGCGTGCCGGACGCCGGAGCGGGGATCGTGTGGTCACCCCGCGCCAGACCTGACGAGGCGTGAACACACTCCTCATCGCCGCGGCTCAGCGTTACTGTTCGAGAATGGCCTCAACCTGTCGACCGTCTGGCGCGTTGGCGTTCGTGGCGGCTGCCGCACTCGCCGGGACCACCGTCCCGGCATCGGGCGTGCAGGCGCACGAAGGGCCCGCGGGCACGACCGATCGAGTCCTCAGGGTCTACACCAACAACATCGAGAACCTGGTCAGAAACAACGCCGACGGCTCGTGCACCCGGATCTCAGGCCCGGACCACCTCACCTCGATGCTGGTCGACGCCAGCGGCAGGACGGGCACCTCCGGCGTGCGGGCTCCGGACCTTCTGATCGTGCAACAGGTCCGCGGCACGGGACAGGCCACGGCGTACGCCGACCAGCTCGCAGCCAAGTTCGGCTACCCGGCGGGCACGTACAAAGCGATCGTGACCTGGGACGACCCCGAGCCGTGGGGCGGCTCGCACCACTGCAGTCAGCAGTCGCTGGGCGACCTGAAGAAGAAGCAGACCAACGGGATCGTCTACAACACCAGGACGCTGAGCCTGGCGGCGGGCGACATCTCGAAATACTGGAGCGCTGGCTGGCTGAAGTTCGGCACCCCGTACACCGGCGGAGCCGGGTGCACGCTGTACAAGCCTCCCAGCAACGACGACGGCGCGGCCAACGCGTACAAGTGGAAGCGCACGAGCGCCATCGCGGCGAGATTCGCGATCAACAGGACAGGGACGTCGGTCTTCGCCGCGGCCATGCACCTTCCGGAGCAGAACGGAGCGAATGCCTGCTCGGGTGCGGGCTCCACCGGCATCGCGAACTCCGGCATCCATGTCGGTGTGGACGCCACGCGCCTGATGAACGCCTCAACCATCCGAGTGATCGGCATCGACGCGAACCGCACCGACATCGCCTCCTCGACACTGAGCGGCTTCGGCATGACCGGCTACGGAGCGCGATCGACCATGGACTCCCGTAAGATCGACTACCTGTTCGTCAAGGGCGCCGTGCAGCCGTCGAGCATCGATCACACGGTGAGCGGTACGAAGTCCAACCATCTGGCGTTGTACGGGTTCATCACCTACTGAGCCGGCACTGGAGCAAGCGAGGCAAGGTTCCCCCTGGCACGCGCCGTGGCCTCCGATGCCCGGCGGGGCTGCCGATGAAAGTGAGCCGTCAAATAAGGGTGGAGTACAGTGCGGGCATGGGCAACGGCGGGCTACGCGAACGCAAGAAGGCCAGGACCAGGGAGGCGATCCTGCGGGAAGCCTTCAGGCTCTTCCGCGAGCGTGGCTACAACGCCACCACCATCGATCACATCGCCGAGGCCGCCGAGGTCTCGCCTGCTACCTTCTTCCGTTATTTCCCGACGAAGGAGGATCTGGTCACGCTCGATCGGTTCCCGCCCCTCATCGAGGCTCTTCAGGTGCAGCCGCCGGGTCCGCCGGTCACCGTGCTGCGCGGCGCGTTCCGTACGGCGTTCGACTCGATGACGGCCGAGGAGATCGCGGCGGGGCACGCGCGGGAGGTGTTCGCGGCGACCGTGCCCGAGCTGGTGGCCGCCAACCTGCGCAAGAGCCCCGGTCTGCTGGGGGAGACGTCCGAGATCCTGGCGGTCAAGGCGGGATGCGACGCCGGCGACGCCCGGCTGCGCAACGCCATGGGCGCGGTGTTCGGGATCGTGACCCTGATCTGGCTCCAGTGGGCGCACGATCCCGGCATGGACGGGCCCGCCGAGATCGACCGGGCGCTCGCGCACCTGGAGTCGGGTCTGACGTTGTAAGTCGCTCCCGCGTCCGGTAGCGGCAGCAGACCATGGGAGCCCCCTGCATCACGCCAGGGCCGGGTGTCCAGATGGTGAAGCCATCCGGATGTTGTATCTTACGCCGCATGATTCGAGCGGAGGGCTCCCGATGGCCAGGCTGACCCGGGCGCAGCAGCAGGAGCGCACGCGCGCCGCCGTACTGGCCGCGGCGAGGGAGGAGTTCGCCGAGCACGGATACTCCGACGCCAAGGTCGACCGGATCGCGGCGCGGGCCGACCTGACCCGTGGCGCGGTCTACTCGAACTTCCCGAGCAAGCGCGCCCTCTACCTGGCGGTCCTGGTCGGCTCGGTCGAACACGTGGGTGAGGCGTCATCGTCCCCTGCCCTCGACGAGGCGGCGGCCGTCTTCGCCCGGGTGTGGCTCGAACGGCTGCCGTGGTCCGGCGAAACGCCCGCCGGGGGGAGCCTGCAGTCGCGCTCGCTGGACGGCGTCTTCGACGACGAACCAGGCCGTACCGCGATGGCGCAGGTCACCAAGCTGGAAGCCCTCCTGCTCGCACTCTGCCTGGAGTCACGCGCGCCGCGGCGCACGAGGCGGGTGCGCCTGGCCGAGCTCGTCCTCACCCTGCTGAACGGCGCCGGCCACCTCGCGGGCACGGCTCCCGGGTTCGGCGATCCCTTCGACGTGGCCCGGGCCTGCGGGCACCTGGCCCGCCTCGACCTCGCCGACACGTGGGACCCGCCGCACCTGCCCTTCGTCGCCCCCGCTCAGCGCACCCAGGACCCCTGGAATCCGCCCGCGGAGCTGCCGGATCTGCTCACCGGCCGCCCGGCGGGGTTTGACGGCGACGGCGTGATCACGTTCCTCGGGACCGGCCGGCTCGACGCCGCCGAGGAGGCCGTCCGCGCCGCCCGTCCCGGCGACCGGGTCACCGTGGCCGTGACGACGGGCGATCCCGCCGAACTGGGGCGGCTCCTCCGGCTCAGGATCGGTGACCTGGCCGGGTGCCTGCGCCGCGTGTTCGCGCCGGACGACCGGCCCCGCCTTCGCGTCGTCCTCGACGACCGCGCCGCGGTCGCGGCGGCGGCCGCGATCCCCGGGACGGGCGACGCCACCGAATGCGCGGTGCGCGTCGAGGCCGGCACGATCGTCGCCCGAGCCCGCGGGCGCGGCGCCGCGTACGCCGTGGCGTCCGCGACACGTTCGGGCCGGGCGGGATGACGGGGTCGGCGGCCGACGTCGCGCCGTGCTGAAATGAGAAAAATGCGGATGGTGTCCCTTGCGCGGGTGCTCGTTCGTCGTTCGGGTGAAAACTTCTCGCCCCGGAGGTTGTGATGCAGTACGCCCTGATGATCTACGGTGAGCCCGGCTACCTCGAGGCGTTGTCGGATGCGGAACGGGAGGCGGCGTACGCGGAGTATTTCGCGTTCGCCGAAGATGAGCGGTGTGTCAGCGGCGCACAGTTGCAGCCCGCGGAGACGGCGACCTGCGTACGGGTGGCCGGTGGCCGGACGCTGATGACCGACGGCCCGTTCGCCGACACCAAGGAGGTGCTCGGTGGCTTCTGCCTGGTCGAGGCCGCCGATCTGGACGAGGCGATCGAGCTGGCGGCGCGTATCCCGGCGGCCAGGTTCGGCGGCAGGGTGGAGGTCAGACCGGTGATGCGATTCTGACCGTGCTGGAGGAGGTGTTCAGGGAGCAGTGGGGCCGGGTGCTGGCCTCGCTGGTCGGGTTTCTGGGTGACTTCGACCGGGCCGAGGAAGCCGCGCAGGAGGCGTTCGCGATCGCGGCGCAACGCTGGCGCACGTCGGGTGCGCCGGACAATCCGGGTGCATGGCTGGTGACGACGGCCCGTAACCGCGCGATCGACCGGATCCGCCGGGAGCGCACCCTGGCCGACAAGCTCCACCTGCTGCCGGCGCCGGAGGCCACCGTGGACGAGTTCGACGACACACTCATCAAGGATGAACGGCTTGAGCTGATCTTCACCTGCTGCCATCCGGCGTTGCCGCTGGAAGGGCAGGTGGCGCTCACGTTACGGACGCTCGGAGGCCTGCAGACCGCCGAGATCGCCAGGGCCTTCCTGGTCTCGGAGGAGACCATGAAGCGCCGCCTGACCCGGGCCAAGAACAAGATCAAGGCGACCGGGATCCCGTTCGCGGTCCCTGGCGCGCATCTGCTGCCCGAACGCGTCGATGCGGTGCTCGCCGTCCTCTATCTGATCTACAACGAGGGCTACCGCGGCCGGGTCGACCTCGGCGCCGAAGCCATCCGTCTGGGACACGTACTCGCCACGCTCATGCCGAGGGAACCGGAGGTCCACGGGCTGCTCGGGCTGATGATGATCCACCACGCCCGGCGGCTGGCCCGGTTCTCCGGCGAGGACCTCGTCCTGCTCGACGATCAGGACCGCTCGCTGTGGGACATGCGCCAGATCGCGGCGGGGCGGGCGGTCCTCGACCGGGCGCTCGCGCTCGGCGGGCGCGGCGCCTACGTCGTCCAGGCCGTGATCGCCTCGCTGCAGGCGTGCGAGCGCATCGACTGGCCGCAGGTCGCCGCGATGTACCGGCGGCTGGCCGACCTGACCGGCTCGCCGGTGGTCGAGCTCAACCACGCCGTGGCCATCGCCCAAGCCGGCGACCCCGCCGCGGCCTTGCACGCCGTCGACCGCCTCGACCTTGACGGTTACCTCTACTTCCACTCCACCCGCGGCGAGCTCCTACGGCGGCTCGGCCGCGACGCCGAAGCCCGGACCGCCTACCGCCGCGCCCTCGACCTCGCCACCTCCACCCCCGAGCAGCGATTCCTGACCCGGAGGCTCCAGCAACTCTGACCGGGGCGGCTCAGATGCCGCCCTCGGCACTCGGGGTGTCTGTAGTTCGGGGTCCGGCACCGAATATCTATCCCTGCAGAGACAGGTACGTATTGACGTACTAAGATCGCGAGCCCGAGGTACGGCGCGCCGCTGATCACCCGCCTGCCGGTCTTCGCGTCAGCCTCTACACCTGGCCACGGGCGCGTGCTCGTGGTCGTCGGGCTCGTGCGGGCCTCACATCCGAGCTCGCAGCACGTCGAACTCGCAGCCCGGCAAGGACGGGTCGAAGCCGTGCTCGACCAGCCAGCGGACCGCCAGCAGGCTTCGCAACGACCACCACGCACGGATCACGTCGAGGTCGACGTGGGTGCCGTAGCCGGCGACGACGTCGCCAAGGTGCTCCTCGTGTCCGAGCGTCAAGATGGCGAGGTCGAACAGGGCATCGCCCTGGGCCGCCTCGGACCAGTCGATCACGCCGGTGATCTCGTCACCGTCGACGAACACGTGGCTGACCTGTAGGTCGCCGTGCATGAACACCGGTGTCCATGGCCGAAGCGCAGCCTCGGCAACCCGGCGGTTCCGCGTGACCAGGTCGGCGGGAAGGACGCCGTTCGTGACGAGCCACGCGCATTCGCCGTCGAGGCGCGATGCGATCTCGTCCAGGCTCCGGCCGGGCCAGGGCGGCAGTGGCGCGTCGTGCAGCAGCCGTGCGGCGGCACCCGCCGCGGCCCACGCCGCCGACGACGCGGTCGACGGCTCACCGAGGCGGCCGAGTGCCGTGCCGGGCAGGGCGGCGAGCGCGAGCACGGGCGGCTTGCGCCACAACACCTCCGGAGTCGGGATCGGCACCATGGCCATCGCCTCGACCTCGACATCGGTGCGCGTCTGATCGACGTCGACTTTCAGGAACACATCACCGACGCGCAGGGTCGCTCGCTCGCTATGGGCAACGACGACCTCAATCCCCTCCATACCGGCCATTATCGGGAGATGATCACCGACGTCACAACGGGTTTATCGCGTGCCACTGCCCGGGTGACCAGGTCCCCCTGGCCGGCGACCTCGTGCACGACTCCGGCCGCCGACGGGCCGGACACCGCCGAACGGCGCGTCGGGACCTCGGCACGTGGATCGTGAAGTCGAGCGGTATGCCGTCCCGGTCCGTGACCTCGGCTTGCCCGAGACCGTCGGTCAGGTGATGTCGCCGATCATCGCTGTCCACGTCCAGGCGTACCGGGCTCTGCACCGGTACCTGTACGCCGACAAGACCGTCAACGTGATCGTCACACCCGGGTAGATCAAACCGCAGTGTCTCCCGCGACCTCTCTACCGCCACCCTGAGCTGCGGCGCCGCGTCGAGCAGAAAACCACCCCACGTCCACGCCGGCCCGAGCCGACTGCGACGAGCTCAGCGGCGTCATCCGCACCTTGGCAAGCCAGCGACGGCGCCCAGGCGGCCATCATCGCCGTCCGCGACATCGGCACCGAGTCGGGTCCTGGGCGACGCCGCCTTGGCGGCGTTCTTGGACGAGAGCGGGCCGCAGGACGCAGACGTGGATGCCCAGATCGCAGAAGGGCGAGCAACAGGGCGCGGAGATGGGGCTGTTCAGCCACGTGCACAAGGCCGCGCACCGCGTTCGGGCCACGTATCCCGCCGTCGGCGGCCGGGGCGGGGCAGTTCCGCCCAGACCGAGCCTGGTTTGCGCAGCGCGGGTGCCGGCACGTTGAGTGCCTTGGCCAAAGACGGTACGAGCCGAAACAGGGCGGTGTGGTGCTGGGCGGCCACCTTGCCTTTGCCCGTGCGGCACGGCTAGCCAGCAGGGGCGGTGCAGGAGGACATCGGGCAGCCGGAGGCTTCCGCGAGCAGGAAGTCGTCGTCGCTCACCTCCCGATCGTTTCAAATCGCAGATATTTGAACGACCGATGAAACAGATCGGGCGGGAACGCCCTGCATGGCTAGGCACCCGAGCGTTGTTTCACAGGCGAAACGCTCATGAAACGGCCCCGGAAGTCGTGAAGCTATGGCGGCAGTCGCCGTGCTCACGTCCCGGTCGCAGACGTGTGCGCCTGTGGATGCAGTGGCGCCGAAGCCGACTGGCGACGTTGCTGTCGCAGGAGAGCGCGGATGCGGGCGGTGGTGACCATGATCCCAGTCGCTGCGGTCAGGCCGACTGCGGCGAGGAAGGTGGGCCAGATATGAGACAGCAAGACAAGGGTGACGCCGCGGCCCTCAGCGATCAGTTCCAGGATGCGCGGCAGGAAGGCAAGCACCGGCAACGGAAGAAGATAGGGGACCAGCCGGAGCGTCGTCCTCCAGGGGGCACAGGTGGCGCGGCGCTGCGCCCAACGTCGCGCTCGGCGAGCTTTGAGGGCCCCGCCTGTCGCGATCGAGATCGCGGCGGCGAGGGCTGTCAGGTCGGCGATGAAGGCGAGCGGGAGCGGGGCGCCCGTGCCGGGTGTGCCCTGGGTCAAGGCGATGAGGTCTTCCATGATGGCCTCGACGTCGGCCTCCGGCGGCATGTGGCTGCTGGACATCAGCGCGATGCCGTACCCGCTGTCGGGCAGGAGCCCATCGCGGGCCCGTTCGACCTCAGTTCTTTCGAGGCCGCCGCGGCGGCCGACAAGATTCGGATGGCCTCGCTCTACCTGGCCTACTTCGTGACCTCGGCGGACCGTTATACCGACGTCTACCGCACGCCGAGCGAGGCCTTCCGCGCCCGTACGACGGGCAGGTGGAGAAACTCTTCGACGGCAACCACCAGGCCGCGGAGATCGCCCAGGCGTCGCCGCCGACGTCCGAGAAGTTGTTCACTGCGCAATTCCTGGACAGGGTGCACACGCCGACCGGCAAACTGAAAGAACTGCTGACCGCGCTCGACTCCACCTGCAATTGGAAGCCGGCCGTTCCGGTCCGCCTGCATCACGCCAAGGGCGACACGGACGTCGCCTACGACAACGCGATGTACTGCCAGCGTCAACTGCGTTCCCACGGCGCCATGCAGACCCTCACCGACGCGGGCAACGTGGATCACAACCAGACCGTCCGTAAGGCGCTGCCGCTGGTGGTCGCCGGCTTCACGGGTGCCCGAGGACGCCCCCACCTCACTCGTGCCGGTCCGGCGAGTACCCGGCCAAGGCGCGCTAGGGCGGCGATGAGAGCGCCTACCGTCACTATCAGGAGTTCTGGGTGGTGCTGGCGCTGCGCGACGGGCTGCGCTCGGGGGACGTGTTCGTCTGCTGCCAGCGGTTGAGGATCCCGGCGATCTCTTCCTGGACAAAGTTAAAGAAGTCGTGCATCTCGGCGATGCGGGCACCGGCGGGCGAATCGCTCCCGCCGAGCGCTCGCACGCCCTCCGCAGATAGGTCGGCCAAGGCTTGATAGACGCCGCCCACCGTCGCGCTGGAGGTGTACCACGCGTTGTCTCGGATCCGGTACAAGTCGCGGCGTGAGCCGGGTACCGGGCGCCGCTCGATCAAACCTACTTGGACGAGGTAGCGGACGGCGCCGGAGATCGCGGGTGGACTCACATTAAGGCGATCCGCGAGATCAGCAGCCGTCAGACCGTCCTCGTCGGAGCTCATCAGGGTCAGCAGCACCCGCGCTGACATGCGCGGGAATCCCCATTCCGCCATCAGCCTGGCGAGGCTCTCGACAAACTGTCCCACAGCCTGCTCGTCGCGCCCGGCCGCCGGGCTGGCACTCACATCCATTGGCCCTGCCTCCTTAAATCCTTCAAAGAGTGTACCTTCTTCATCAACTTCACATGCATGTGAATAGCGTGTATCTTCTAAAGTGTGTCAACAACTCCAATCCTGATCTCCGGCCTGGTCAAGACCTTCGGCCAGACGCGCGCACTCGATCACCTCGACCTCACCGTGAGCAGCGGCGAGGTCCACGGATTCCTCGGCCCGAACGGAGCCGGCAAGTCCACGACCATCCGCGTCCTGCTCGGCCTGATACGCGCCGATGCGGGGAACGTACGACTGCTGGACGGCGACCCCTGGCGGGACGCCGCCGAGCTGCACCGGCGCCTTGCCTATGTGCCGGGCGACGTATCGCTGTGGCCCAACCTCACCGGGGGAGAGGTCATCGACCTGCTCGGCCGGCTGCGTGGCGGCAATGACCCCAAGCGCCGCGCCGAGCTGCTGCAACGGTTCGAGCTGGACCCCCGCAAGAGGAGCCGGACCTATTCCAAGGGCAACCGTCAGAAGGTCGCACTGGTCGCGGCGTTCTCCTCCAATGTGGAGTTGCTCATTCTGGACGAACCCACCTCAGGCTTGGACCCGCTGATGGAGACGGTGTTTCAGGCGTGCATCGCCGAAGAGCGACAGCGCGGTCGTACCGTGCTGCTCTCCAGCCACATCCTGTCGGAGGTGGAAGCGCTGTGCGACCGGGTCAGCATCATCCGCAACGGTCATGCGGTGGAGAGCGGCAGCCTGGCTGACCTGCGCCATCTGGCCAGGACGTCGGTCACCGCCGAGATCACCGGCCCCCTGCCGGACCTGGCGCGCCTGCCTGGGGTGCACGACGTCCACGTTCAGGGAGGACGGGTGCGCTGCCAAGTCGACGCCGAGGCACTGTCCCTGGTCCTGGAGATGCTCGGTCATGCCGGGGTGCGCAGCATGACCAGCCACCCGCCCACGCTGGAAGAGCTGTTCCTGCGCCACTACACCACCGCGCAGACCGGCCGGCACGCCGCGGAGGCCAGGAGATGAACGCCGTGACGGGAACGCGCCGGCTGGTGTGGCTCTACCTGCGCCGGGACAGGGTAACCGGCTCGTTCTCGGTGTTGTTTCTCGTCCTGCTGGTGGTCGGCGTCGCCAAGCAGTACGCCGGGCTGTTGCCCACCGAGCAGCACCGCATCGACTTCGCGGCCCAGATCCGCGACAATGCCGCGCTCACCGCGTTCACCGGGCAGTTGTACGGTGACGGCCTGGGCAACCTGACCGTGTGGAAGATCGGCGACATCGCCTTCACCCTCGTCGCTTTGATGGCGGTGCTGAACGTGGTCCGGCACACCCGCGCCGAGGAAGAATCCGGCCGGGCCGAGCTGCTGGGCGCCGGCGTGATCGGCCGCCTGGCGCCCATGACGGCGAGCTTGATCGAAACCGGCGGCCTCATTGTGCTGAGCGGTGCTCTCACCGCACTGGGCCTGGCCGTTTTTCGACTCGATGTTGCCGGGGCGGTGATGTTCGGGCTGGCCTTGTCTGCCCCCGGCCTGGTGCTGGCGGCGGTCGCGGCGGTGGCCGCGCAACTGTCCGAACGGGCCCGAACCGCGATCGCGATGGCCGCCTCGGTGCTCGGGGCGGGATACATGATCCGTTTCCTGGCCGACGGAAGCGGAGTGCTGTGGCTACGCTGGCTGTCACCCAACGGATGGAGCCACCTGGCCCAGCCGTTCGGCGACAACCGCTGGTGGGTGCTCCTGGTGCCGCTGGCCGTCACCGCGTCGCTCACCATCCTCGCCTACCGGCTGAACGCCCACAGGGACCTGGGCACCGGCGTGCTGCCCGCGCGCCTCGGCTCCGCCGAGGCCACCCCGGGCCTGCGCAGCCCGCTGAGCCTGGCCTGGCGCGGCCAGCGTGGGCAACTGCTGGGCTGGACGGCGGGACTCGCCGCACTCAGTACCGCCGGCGCCGGCGTCGCGCCCGGCATGCGGGACCTGGCCGACCGCTCCGGCGAGCAGATCCAAGAACTCTTCCGCCGCTACGCCGCCACCCCCGACGCCACCCTGTCCGACACGTTCGTCTGGATGATCGCCATCAGCGTCGCCGGAATCGCCCTGCTCTATCCCCTGCTGACCACCCTGCGCCTCCGTGGCGAGGAGATCAGCGGACGCGCCGAACTCCTGCTGTCCACCACAGCCGGACGCACCCGATGGGCGCTCAGCCAGCTCATCCTCGCCTTCGCCGGAAGCGCACTGATCCTCACCGTCTCCGGCCTGGCCGCCGGGCTCGGCTACGGTCTGGCCAGCGGCGACCTCGCCGCTCAGTTGCCCAGGATCCTGCTGGCCTTCCTGGTCATGGTCCCGCCCGTCTGGTGTGTCGGCGCTGTCGCCATGCTGGCCTTCGGCGTCGCGCCCAAGCTCGCCACAGCCCTCGCGTGGGTGGTGTTCGTGCTGGTCAACGTCTTTGGCGAGGCACTCGGACCGATCCTCGGAATCAATTACTGGATCGCCAACCAGGTCATCCCCTTCCACCACATCCCCAAGGTCATCACCGGAGGCCAGTTCACCGCGACACCGCTACTCATCCTGACCGCCCTGGCGGTCGTGCTTGCCGCGGTCGGCCTGACGGCATTCCAGCGTCGCGACCTTACCTGACCCGCACTCAGGGCAGAAGGAAGGCACAAAGCCATGAAGAATCCAACCGCGCACGCCCGCCTCGCTTGCAAGGTGGCGGTATTGAGGAGCCCGTCCAGCCCTCGCCATGGTGGCGGCAATGCGGCCCCTGGACCTGCGCCGGTTTCTCCCTCACCACCGACCGGTGATGTCGCAGATCACCCGGGACGGGATGGGCAGCGCGAACGCCTCAACAAGATCGACGGGCGAGCCTTGGTGTGGCGCAGCGCCTCGATGTGGTCCTCGGTTATCTCCTGGATGTCCGGCTCCAGTTGCTTGAAGCGATGCACGGCGAACTGCCCCGTCAGCATCCGCCGGCAGCGGGTGTGCTCCGGAGGGTCCAGACGGCTGATCGCTCTGGGGGCCGCAGGCTCGGATTCCTCCTGAGGGTACGGAGTCGGCATGGGGCGAGAATGGCGCGAGTGGCGGCATAGCTTGTGATCAACGAGCCTTTGTGCAAGTCCGGGGAGGTCATGCGACTGATCGGACATTCCTTGCGCAACCGGATCAACTCTGCCGGAGGGTCGAACGGTCGAACAGGTCACCTACCATCTAAGCTTCATGAAAGTATGAAGCTAAGGAAACTAGTGAAGGCGATGGCTTCGTGTGGTGCCGGCCCTTCCGTAGCCGGCCACGTCTTCGGACCGGCGGGGTTGTTCGTTGTGGCGTAGTGAGGGACGTCGCAGATCGAGGGCTGCGCGGGGCACTGCCGGTCTCGGCGGTCGAGGCGAACGTCGAGACAGAGAACGTCGAGACATAGCTGTCAGGCACGAATGGAGGCATAGAAACCGATGAGTACCGATCCGTACGAGTGGCTGCGGCCGGACACCGACGAGTCGCTCGCATGGCAGGAGCAACAGGACGCGGCCGCGCGCTCGCACGTGCGCGGCTGGGATTACTTCGCCCAGGTACGCGACCAACTCGCGGCCGGGCCCGCGGCGCCGGGCGCCCCCGACAGCCTCGGGACGACCACCCCACGCAGGCTCGGCGGCCGCTGGTTCCGGCTGGCGCCCGCCTCCCCGGAACGGGCCGCGCTGGGCCTGTGGGTGTCGACTTCTTCCGACGAGCCCGGCAGGCTGCTCGTCGATCCCCACGCCGCCGGCTACCTGCGCGACGGCGAGCCGGCGCAGCTGGTGTGGTACGAGCCCACGCCGGACGGCACCCGCGTGGTCTTCGGCGTCCACCACAACGGGGAGATGATCGGCCTGCTCCGTGTGGTCGACACGGCGACCGGCCGCGATCTGCCGATCGGGTCGCACCGGCACATGCTTACCGGCGCCGTCCCCGGCTGGCTGCCAGACGGCAGCGGATTCTACGTGTGCGACCGGTCGGAGACCGGCCGTCACCAGGTCTGGCACGTGCCCGTGGACCCGCCGGGCGAGATCGGCGTTGCGGTAAACGTGATCGCCCCCGCCGAGTTCACCACGTCCCCCTCCGGGCTCACCCCACAGGTATCGCCCGGCGGCCGCTGGGTCATCACCCTCACCGGGCAGCACGAGCAGGTGGCGAGCCACCTCGGCGACAGGCGGACCGGCACCTGGCGGAGCTTCCCGCCCAAGGGCTATGAGGGCGAGTGCCACGGCGTCTGGTACGACGAGAACACCTACATCGCCGTCGTCACCGGCGACGCGCCGCGCGGGCGACTGGTCGCCATCCCGGCCGAGACCTCGGCCGACATGCGGACCTGGCGAGAACTCGTCCCCGAGTCCGACGCGGTGCTGCGCTGCGTCACCCTGGCAGGCAAGCACCTGGTCCTGTGCGAGGTGACCGACGCCGTCGCGGGGTTCCGCCTCGTCACCGCGGACGGCAAGCCCGCCGAGCGCCTCACCACGCCCGGTCTCGGCAGCTCACCGACGGCCATGGTCAGCCGCCGCTTCGAGCGCTCGGAGGAAGTGACGTTCTCCTACACCACGTTCCTCGACCCGCTGACCCCCTACCGTTACGACCCCGAACGCGGTGAGCCGGTCGCGATCGGCGCACCGCGGCCGGGGATGGACGCGATGACCGTCGCTCAGCGCTTCGCAACCAGCCCGGACGGGACGCGCGTGCCGTACTTCGTCGTGCACCGGGCGGACCTGGACCTCGACCGCCCTCAACCCGCCCTGATCAACGGGTACGGCGGGTTCAACGTGGCCTGGCTGCCGCGCTTCCTCGGCAACTATGCGCCGTTCCTGCGGGCCGGCGGCGTCTACGTGCACGCCATCCTGCGCGGCGGCGCCGAGTACGGCCGCACCTGGTACGAGGACGGCCGGCTGTCCCGCAAGCAGAACACCTTCGACGACCTGTACGCGATCGCCGAGGACCTGATCGACACCGGCCTGTCCGAGCCCGCCCGGCTCGCCTTCCACGGAGCCAGCCATGGCGGCCTGCTCGCCGGCGTGGCGCTCGTCCAGCGACCCGACCTGTGGCGCGCGATGGTAGCCGAGGTCCCGCTGTTCGACATGCTCCACCCGCTGACCTCCGACCACCCGGCACCGCAGGCGGTCCGCTCGGTCTTCCTGGAGGACTACGGAGATCCGGACGAACCCGGGGACGCCGCGATCATCCGCGCGTACTCGCCGTACCACAACATCGAGCCAGGGACCGCGTATCCGGCCCTGCTGCAGGCATTCGGCGAGCACGACCTCGGCTGCCAGCCCTTCCACGGACGACTGTTCACCGCCAAGCTCGCACATGCGAGCACCTCCGGCCACCCGATCCTGCTCCGCGTCTGGAAGGGCGCCGGCCACGCCGCCCTGGACAGCGCGGAGGTGAGCGACCATGCGGCCGAGATGCTGGCCTTCCTCATGCGCGAGTTGAACATGACCCCGACATAGCCTGTTCGCCATGCCATCACGACGTTCGTGGCCAGGCCCGCCAGCGGCTGAGACCGGCTCCGATGGTTGACCTGGTCGGCGGTCGTGCAGCGACGAGCGCTGCCGCAGGATGGTGGCGAGGACTACGGGTGGTCGCCGTTGATGGCACCGTGCTACCGGTCCCGGACCGTGCGGCCAGCCTCACGGTCTTTTGCCCGGCAGCGGCTCGGCGCCGCCACCGATCTGCTCAACCACCTGGCCGCCACCGGCGCCGACCTGCTGGTGCGCTGCAAGTCCGGCCGCAACCTGCCCGCCTTGGCCCGCTGCCGGGACGGCTCGAGGCTGGCCCGGCTCGGCGCGCTGACCGTTCACGTCATCGACGCCGAGATCATCATCCGCACCCCCAGGGCAGCAGGACCGGCCACTACCGGCTACTGACCACCCTCACCGACGCCTCCCGCTACCCGGCGGCCCACCTCATCCGGCTCTACCACGAGCGGTGGGAGATCGAACCGCGTACGCCGAGCTGAAGTCCACGATCTTGGGTGGACACGTCCTACGGGTGCCCGCGACCAGCTCATCCTGGCCGCTGGCCTCATCACCGGCACCGACATCGACCCGATCGGCACCATCGGCCGTCACGTCCTGGCCCACCTTCTGGGCCGGCCAGCCCGCCTTCGTAGCCGATGCCGCTGTCGCCGCGCCCGCCGAAGGGGACCTCCGGCGTGGCGGGGGTGGGCCAGGTCGACGCCCGCGATCCCCACGTCGAGCTGGGCGTGCAGTTCCATGCCGGCGGTGGCGTCGCCAGTGCAGACGTACCCGGCCAGGCCGTGCCCGGTGGCCGCGGCGTCGGTGATCGGCTCCTTGAGGTCGGTGAAGGACCGGACGACCGCGACGGGGCCGCATATCTCCTCCCGCCGCTCGGGCCGGTCTGCCGGTGGGTCGACGACCAGCGCCGGGGCGACGTACCAGCCGTCGGTCTCGGGCCGGGGGCCGCGGTGCACGGACGCTCCTGCCCGGCTCAACCCGGAGACGACGCTTTCGAGGCGTCCGACCTGCTCACGGGTCCGTACGGGGCCGAGCGTTGTACGGGCGTCCAGTGGGTCGACCGTGACCATGCGTGAGATCCGCTCGGTCAGGCGGCTCAGGAACTCCTCGCGTCCGTCGAGGTGCATCCAGACGTTGTTCGCGGCGATGCACGAGACCCCGTTGTTGCGGAACTTCGCCACCATGAGGGTGTCCGCAGCCTCGGCGAGGAGCTCGGACTCGCAGATCTCCGCGAAGGCCAGGCTCGACAGCAGCGACAGCTCGGAGGGCTTGAAGACCACCGTGCAGCCCGCGGCCATCGGGGGGCGATCTTGTGTACCGAGAGTGCCTCAGAGCCGACAGCACGGCGAGCATTTCACGAGCACTTCAATCATCTTGCGCGGCCGATTCCGGAAAGGCGTGGTCACCATGCGACGGGGAGGCGGTCCACCCCGTACACGAGTGACGTTTCCCGCAGCGGGATCTCGTGGGCGGGCACGCCCAGATGTAGTGTCGGGAAGCTGTCCAGCAATGCGGCGAGCGCGATGCGCAACTCGATTCTGGACAGTTGCTGGCCGAGGCACTGGTGAATGCCGTGGCTGAAAGCGAGATGCCCGCCGGTCGAGCGGGTGACATCGAGCCTGTCAGGGTCGTCGAAGCGCCGGGGGTCTCGGTTGGCCGCGGGCAGGGAGATGGTGACAACCTCACCCTTCCTGATGAGATGGCCGTCGATCTCGACGTCTTCCAAGGCGGCCCTGCCGGGGCCGATGTGCGCCACGCTGAGGTAGCGCAGGAGCTCTTCGACAGCTTGATCCACCAGCGCCGGGCTCTCACGGAGTGCGGTGACCTGGTCCGGGTTCTCCAGCAGGGCGAAGGTGCCGAGCGCGAGCATATTGGCGGTGGTCTCATGCCCGGCGATCAGCAACGTCATACCGATGGCGGTGAGTTCTTGATCGTCCAGCTCTCCGCCGTCGATGAGGTCGCTCAGGAGGTCGTCGCCCGGTTCGGAACGCTTGCGCCGGATGAGCTCACCGATGTAGCCGGCGAGGCTGACGATGGCCGCGTTGACTTCCTGCCTGGGTGCATCCAACGTGAACATCACCTTGGTGTCGCGCTGGAACCGATCGCGATCGGCGTAGGGCACGCCGAGCAGGTCGCAGATCACCAGAGACGGGATGGGCAGCGCGAACACCTGGACCAGATCGACCGGAGGGCCGTGGCGGCGCATCGCCTCGATGTGGTCCTCGGTTATCGTCCGGATTCCTGACTCCAGTTGCTTTAGGCGACGGACGGTGAACTTCCCCGTCAGCATGCGCCGATAGTGGGTGTGCTCCGGGGGGTCCAGACGACTGATCGTGCCTGGGGCAGCGGGCTTGGGTTCGTCTTGAGGGTAAGGCGTCGGCACGGGAAATCGTCGCAGCTCCGCCCGGGAGCTGAAGCGGGGGTCGGCGAGAATGGCGCGGGCGGCGGCATAGCTGGTGACCAGCCAGCCTTCGTGTCCATCCGGATAGACCATACGACTGATCGGACGTTCCTTCCGCAATCGGGTCAGCTCCGCCGGAGGGTCGAAGGGGCATTCGCCCCGATCGGTGGGGAGGCCGTGGGGGATCTTCGGCGTATCGTTCATGCTGTACCTTTCAAGAAATGAGAATGGAAATCAGGGGTCGCCGATGGTGAGCCATCGGCTCTTTCGCTGCGGCGTCGCCTACTCCTCGGCGTTCACGCATTCAGTTGCTACGGCGAGCGGTGCGGGATCTGAACTCGCGCGGTGATTCGCCATAAGCCGTACGGAAGGCGCGGCTGAAGTCGCCCGCCCGGCGAAATCCCCAGCTGGCGGCGATCTGGTTGATCGGGACGTCGATCAGGGCTGCGTCGGCGAGGTCACGACGGACGCGCCCCAGCCGTTGATCGCGTATCCAGGCCGAGACCGTCTCGCCCTGCTCCTGAAACAGCCGGTGCAGATAGCTGACCGAGATGTGGTGTGCCGCCGCGACGGACCGCGGGGTGAGCTCGGGGTCGTGCAGACGGCTCTGAATGTCGGCGCGGATGCGCGAGGCGAAGGCCTGCCGGCGAGAGCTCGACCGTAGGCAGGGATCGGATTCGAGCAGGCTGGAGAAGCACGCCGTCACCAGATCCACCAGCACCAATCCGAGCCGCTGCCCGTCCGCCGGGGTGAGCGAAAGCTTCTGACCGGCCAGATCCTCGATGAACTGGATGAGCAGCGAGCTCACTCCACCATCGACGGGCACACCTGCCCGAGCAGAGAAGCCATCGCCTCGCCCTGCAGGGGGAGCACCGACTTGGGGATGGCGACCAGGGCGAGCTCCAGGGCGTCTTGCCCGTCGGATTGCAGGCTCACGTCCTCGAGCCGGGCAAGGTCGTGCGCGTACAGGTCGCCCACGCTCGCGGTGTCCTGCCGTCCGGCCCATGTCGCGCTGACGGTCCCGTGGATGGGTACGACGAGCTGGACGATGTCCTCGGCTTCTGCCGGCACCTGGTTGGTTTGGCGCTGGAGGTATACCGGGCGGAAACGTCTCACCTCGACCACGGCCACGCCGAGATCGAGCAGCTGGCCGTCGGTAGTGAGATTGTCGGCGGCAACCAACTCGCGGCACGCCTCGGGATCGGTGGTCCAGTCCTTCCAGGTGGTGGGCCGCGGGCGTGCTGTCCCTTTGTGCATTCGTATCCCCGGTCGTTTTCGAGGGGGTCCGCGTTGTCCGGTCGGTGACGTCGTCGGGTCCTCCTTCAGCGGGTGGCCAGCGCCTCGTCGCGCTTGGCCTCCAGCACCTGCTGGCGCTTGCCGTCCTTGATCCAGGCCGGGAAGCTCCGTGCCGGGCGAGGACACAGATCACATTGCTCAACGGAGATCGCAACTGATGTTCCCACAGTTAAGAAGATACACTATATTCACATGCATGTGAAGCATATGACGCAGATACACTCCTTTTGAACTCAAGGAGGAAGGCCCGTGGATGTGAGTGCCGGCTCGGCAACCGATCGCGATGAGCAGGCGGTGGTGCAGTTCGTGGAGAACCTCGCCAGACCGATGGCGGAGTGGGGTTCCCTCGCATGTCGGCCCGCGTGCTGCTGACGCTGATGAGCTCCGACGAGGACGGCCTGACGACCGCTGATCTCGCAGATCGTCTTGGTGTGAGCCCTCCGGCGCTCGCATCGCCGAGATGCATGATTTCTTTGCCTTCGTCCAAGAAGAGATCGCCACAATCCTTGACCGTTGGGAGCAGACCAGGCAGTCCACTACGGCAAGCTGACCCTTCAGTTGGCTGGAGTTCCTGGCGATCCAGTGATCTAGAACTGTCAACTGGTCGAGGGCCGGGGGAGCCTCCGTATCCCGAAACCGTGCGGCCGATGGCGCTGGCGATCCCAAGGAAGAGTGGGCTGTAATGCCCCTGGCCTCGCTCTGTGATGATGCATCCTGGATCGAACATGACTCCGTCGGTCAGCCGAGGTCGTTCAGAAGCTCGTCGAGCGTGCGTTTCGCCCCGGTGTCATCCCTTGAGAGGAAGATCGTGCTCGGCTGTCCAATGGGTGAGGCGCGCCCCTGATCTGGGCATCGACGCTGGAGAGCGTTTTGACGACGCTGTGCTGGGTGTCGCGATGGCCACCCCCTCCGCGCGCATGACGGCGGAGGGTGGGTCCACGATCGGTACGCGCTCTCCCCGTGCAGCCGACAGTTCGATGTCTGATTTTGTCGGCCGGGGCCGACCGCAGTTGTTCGTGCTCAGCGACCGCACCCTCGGCCTGGTGGGGTTGATGTTCGCCAGATCTGACCGCACTCGGCTGCCACGCGAGCGGATGACGATGGTGCCCCGCTCACCCCGATCGTGGCCGAGAAGCAGTGGTCGCACGTGCGGGCGGTGTTCGCTGTGGGCGGCGACACCGGGACGCTGCCGCGCGTTCAACCACTCCACCTGGCCCCTGGCCTGTTCCTCGCGCAGGCCCTCGACCGCGAACTGCCCCTCCACATGTCGGACACCCGATAGGTCGAACGGACGCGGGCGCGCATCGACGGCCCCGCCGAACTTTCGAGAGCGTGTCGACAGGCTACGACGCGGCGTTGCCCGCGTACGGAACGACCTGCGGATACTTGCCGCCGGCAGCCTGAACGGGCGGCTCGTCGCCGCAGTCGATCGTGACGTTGCCGAGGTCGTGGTCGACGAGGACGTTGGCCAGGTCGGTCCGTACGGACTCGCGTACCCGCCGCGGATCGGCGCCGTCGGCCGTACGCAGCCGCACGCGCAGGGCGTCCGGTGCGGTCTGCACGACCTGGAACAGCTCGACGCCCGCGGTCCGCTCCACCGCTGTCGCGAGTGCGAGCGGAACGATCGTGGACTCCTGGCCGCGCTGGTTCGGGAACGTCAGCACCGAGGACGCTCGGCCCTGGACCCGGACCGCCATCAACGGGCTGCCGCACGGGCAGGGGTCTGGCCGGCGCAGGATGCTGTCGCCGAGGTCGTAGCGCAGGATCGGCTGCTCCCGCCGGTAGAGCGTGCTGAGCAGCACGGTGTGGGACAGTTCGCCGGCCGGGGTCGGCTGGTAGTCCGCGTCGACCGGTTCGAAGATCACCCAGTCTTCGTGGATGTGCAGCCAGTTCTCCTTGCAGGTGAACGACAGTGCGACGGCCTCGTTGCAGCCGTACAGATTGTTGATCTCGACACCGCCGAAGGCCTGGGAGATCCGGGCGTACTCCGGCTCCGTGAGGCCTTCGCCGCCGAGCGACAGCATGACCGGATTGAGGCGCAACCGCCCGGCCTCCTGTTCACGAGCCAGCAGCAGGGCGGTCGAGGCGTAGCACTCGATCAGCGCGGGCTGGAAGTCGTTGAGCTCGGCGGTCAGCTGCGGCACCGGAGACTGCACCGACAGTAGCCGCACGGACTTCTCGCGACGCTTGTTCGCCCGCCGCTGAGCCATCTCGGCCGCCGCCATCGCGAAGTGCCCGCCCGTACCGGCGATCTTGGCCGAACGCCCACCCCTGGCCAGCAGCTTGAGTACGGAGCCCGGGGTCACGAGCGTTCCGAGGATGCCTCTGGCCACCAGCGCGCCGGCGACCTGGAGCGTGTGCGGATCGTTCAGGAAGATCCCGACCGAGCCGGTCGTGCCCGAGGTGGTCGTGAGGAGGTAGGTGTCGAGGAACTTCGCACCGATCAGATCGGGGTCGTCAGCGAACGCGCGCGCCGCCTCGAGCGTGACACGAGGATCGGCCACCCAGTCGTCGAACCGGGCCATCAACTGCCGCTTGTCGGTGATCGGCAGCCGTGCGGTGTCGGTCACCTGGTCGGGGAGATCGGCGTAGAGCTCCTTGAAGAACCGCGAATTGTCTCGGGCGTGGGCGACGGCCTCGGCCAGGCGTTCACGCTGCCTGCGTTCGATGCCTGGGCGCCCTTCCTTGACGGCTTTGCGGGCGTCGCGCCACTGGCTGACGAACGTCATGACTGTCCTTTCTGGCGTTCCTGCCACTGCTTCCACAGGGGTTCCGACTGCTGGACGAAGAAGCTGTAGAGCTCGTAGGCGTTGCGTACCCGGGCGGCGCGCGGCGAGTCCGCGCCAAGGATCTCCATGCCATCGCGGGCAAGGTCGGCGAACGCCTGCAGGTTGGCGAGCTGCTGCTGCCAGGAGTTGGCCCAAGCCTCGTCGGCAACGCGGTAGTACGTGGAGCGGTCGCCTGGCCTGGTGACGGTGCGGACGAGACCGGCGGTGGTGAGGACCCGGAGGGTACTGGTCAGCGACCCCCGGCTGGCCTGCACAGCCTCGGCGATCTGGCCGGGCGACTGCTCGGGCGGGTCGCAGACCATAAGCCACGCCAACGTGCGTGCGGTGATCGGTGGCCAGCCATGCCGCACGTAGTGGTCGGTGAGATCGGCGATCCACGCATCCAGCCGCTGTTCGGCTGGATCCTCATCGTGCTCATAAGTTTTAGTCACAATTAAAACCTAGCACGGTCTGTGAACTCAGGCCATTACATGGGTCGGCAGGCGCAGCCAGGTGGAAGAACGCCAAGCGGGCCGCCGGCCATCAGCCGGCAACCCGCGAAGTCGCGCTCGTACTCAGTTGTCGGAGAGCTGCTTCAGGAACGCCGCCGCGATCGGGCCGGCGTCCGGCGGAGGCCCGACTCCGGATCTCCCCGCTCATCCGGCTCTACCAGGGCTAACAGCGCTGGCACCAAGCCTGGGTCGTGCTCGGCCACCGACTTGCGTCCACCCCCAGATCGTTGGACGCGAACATTCGGCGAGACACGCAGTCCGTTTTCGAGATCGAAGACGCCTTTACGTACGGTGGTTTCGCTGACTCCGGCCCGCGCGAGCGACAGCTCGGATGCCGCCGTATCCCAGGAGCCCGGCCTCGGTCCCGAGCATCAGCCGCTGCCTTCCGTTCGTTCAGACGTGGGAGCAACGCTTCGAGTCCGCGCGAGCTGGTCGCAGACCTCGGTGAGATCGCCATACCATCTCCACGACCTCAAGATCAGACAGCAACGCCTTACTTCCTCGCAGCTTCACCGTGCATAGCCGGGACGGGCCTGAAATCTTCATTCAGCGGGTGTTTTGGCTGCTGTCCGGAAGAAGTGGGCGGTGTCGTCATCGGCGGGGAAGTATGCCTCGACGGCGATCTCTTCCAGCGTGACGTCGAAGGCGGCGCCGAACGTCGTGACAGAGTTGATGAAACATAGCTCCGCTCCGCGATGGCGGATGCGGATGGGGAGCGCGATGTCGGCGGGATCGAGCGACACCGGATCACCTTCGGGGCCGTAGGACAGCAGTTCCTCATACAGCACGCTCAGCTCCGGATCGCCGGTCTGCGCCACCTGGCGGGCGAGCCGGGGCAGCAGGTACGCGCGGACCTGCCCGAGGTTGCGCAGCCGCGGCGCGAACCCGCCAGGATGCAGGCCCAGCCGCATCATGTTGACCGGCGGTTGCAGCAACGACGCATCGACGCCCTCCAGGAAAACGTCGATCGCCGTGTTGGCGAACAACAGGTTCCAGCGACGGTCCACGGCGAGCGCCGGATACGGCTCGTGCCCCCGCAGGATCTGCACCAGGACATCCCGCGCCGACGCCAGGTGCGGATCGTCCAGCGGCCGCTCCCGGATGACGGGGGCGTGCCCGGCCGCGATCAGCAGGCGGTTGCGTTCCCGCAACGGGACGCTCAGATGCTCGGCCAGACGCAACACCATCGCGCTGCTGGGAATGGTCCGGCCCGTCTCCACGAAGCTGACGTGCCGGGCGGACACCTCTGCCTGGATCGCCAGATCGAGCTGACTGAGCCCTCTGCGGTGCCGCCACTCGCGCAGCAACTCACCGACCGGCCGGTCCTGCATCATGCGAGCGATTATCGCCCCGCCTGAGGATCGTCGCGATTACATGCCATGTAATCGACAGACCGGACAGGCGGCTGGGACGGTGGCCACATGAGCGAAAGCAGCAAAGCCGCACGCAACAAGCACCTCGCCCTCCACGGCTTCACCCAGTTCTCGAGGGGAAACATCGACGTGCTCCGTACCCTCCTGGCAGAGGACTTCATCGAGCACAGCCCGGGAAACCCCTCCGGACGGGAGGCGTTCATCGCGTTCATCGCCGAGGCCCCGGTAGCCCACGCCCGGCTCGACCTCAAACGGGTCATCGCCGACGACGACCACGTGGTGATGCACTACCACATGACCACGGACGACGACCCGCGCGGCATCGCCGTCGTCGACGTCTGGCGGCTGATCGACGGGCAGATCGTCGAGCACTGGGACGTGGTCCAACCAGTGCCAGAAGCCGCGCAGGTTCCCCACGGAATGTTCTGAGCGAACGGCATGACGCAGATATCCACCTCAATCGCGATCGAAGCCCCGGCGATGACGGTCTCGCCCTGACCGAACTGGACGCTATCCAGGCTGGAATCCGTTCATCCGCGTAGCTCGCAGTGCCGACCCCTGCCAGGCTGGGACGAGATCGGTATGTCTGCCCAGATCGCCAGCGATCTTAGCGTCTGGGGAGACTGTCAACTGGTTAATTAGACACTCCCTTCCTCGGCGCCTGCGGGCGGCGGGATCGCGTCCGGCCTGCCAACGTGCGAGTGCTTCCCCAGAGACCCGGGCGTAACGGGCCGGTGAGACGACCGCGGTGTGCCCGGAGTAGGCCAGCAGGGTGGAGGTGTTGGCGTCGCGCTCGGCCGCGTGGGTCAGCGCGGAGTGCCGGAGTTGGTGCAGTGTCCAGCCGCCGGTGGCGGTCTCGAACAGCTCGGCCGCCCGGCGGTTGGACAGCCGCGCCTTCCCGCTGCCGGCGTCGACGTCGGCCGGCGGCAGTTCCACCCGGGCACGCCGGTCGGTGGTGAACACCGGCCCGCTCCGGCGCCCGTCCAGCAGACGGGGTAGCAGCCGAGCGGTGCCGGTGCGCCAGACGATGACGTCGACCGCGCCACCCTTACGCCGTACCTGGGCCCGCCGGTTGCGCAAGTCCAACTCATCGACATCCAGGCCCAGAACTTCCGAAGACCGCGCCGCTGACTCGTACAGCAGCCGCCACAACGTTCGCTGCCGAGGACAGCGCGTTGAGCCGGGCGTTGACCGTGGCAGCCGAAGCCGATCCCCACCGCTCGATGAACCAGGCGGCGACTCGATCAACCGCGGCTTTCCTCTCGAAAACGGTCACCGGGGTGTAAGAACCGAACCTCTCGGTCAAAGCACGCGACGCCGTAGCGTAGCCCCGCGCGGTGTTGGGGTTGGACACCCCCGCGAGAAACCCCTCGATTGCGTCCTTGAGCGCCAGGACCGACCGCTCGACATCGATCTTGTGGACCACTCCCACGATGCCTCCGCGCTCTGTCGCAGACAACCATGGAGTCTGGCCCCCGCCCGGCGGAGGCATATCCCCAGGACGGCATCGACACTCTCGCAGATAATCATGAAGTATCTGCGGCTAGCCGCTCTCCAAGGGGTCCGGCGATGAGCTGTACAGCGCTGACCTGCTCTGAAAGACGAATCCGACGCGCTGACGGCGGAACTTGGTCAGCACCGTCTCGGTGCTCCCTGTCAACTCCGCGCCGTCGGTGACGTTGTCCAACGCCGTCACGATGTTGTCCCCCACCCCGTACGTCTTACTGACGGTGTCCAGCTGGACGATCATCTGTCGTCTCATGTAGACCTCCTCAACGACGTACGCTACGGTCGGCGCAAAGCAAGATCAGTGACGTACTCCCCCGGATGACCGGTAGTGCCAGCCCCCTACCGGCTCCTGTCGCTGCGGTGCTCGTCGAGCGCGACAGCCGCCGGAAAGCCGCAGCAATCGTCTCGGTGCGCCGGCACGTTCGACCTCCAGGATGCAGTGATCAGCGGCGCGGGCCCGGGTTCAGGACCGGACTGGCCACGGCCGCGGCGGCCGGTCGGCGTCCTTCGGCACGAGGACTTCAGGTGACCACTCCCGTCGTACCCATGGGTGATCCAGGCTGGCGGCTGAGCTCAGAACGAGCGCAACATGCCCCTCCCAACTGAGGGCCCGCTGAGAGACGCGGACATCATCGCGTGAGCGTGTGAGACCCTGACGGCGGATGTTCTGCCAGGGGAGGAGTCGTGATGGAGACGGGGCCGATCCTGCTGGCGCTGGTGGACGACCAGCCGGCCGTACGGCACGCGTTGCGCTTTTACATGATGTCCGAACCCGGCATCCGTGTCGTCGCCGAGGCCGGGGACGGGCAGACGGCCGAGGAGATCGCGCGTCGGCTCCGTCTGGACGTGATGCTCATCGACATCCGCATGCCCGGCACCGACGGGCTGACGGCTATCAGCCGCATCTGCGCGCTGCCCGCCGGAGAACGGCCAGCGGTGATCGCTTTAACCACCTTCGACCTGGACGAGTACCTCTTCGGCGCACTGCGAGCCGGAGCCGCGGGATTCCTCCTCAAAGACGGTGACCCGGACCTGTACATCCAGGCCGTTCACCTGGCTCACCGCGGGCACGGGCTGATCGACCCGCAGGTCACCCACCGTATCGTCGAGCACTTCACCCAACTGCCAGCCTCGCCCCTCGGGCCCGGGCTCGCGGCCCCGAAGGCAGGTGGCCTCACCCCGCGCGAGCACGACATTGTCCGGCATGTGGCCAGAGGCCTGTCCAACAGGGCCATAGCCAAGGAACTCTCCCTTGGTGAGGGCACGGTCAAGAGTCACATGAACCACATCCTGCAGAAGCTTGGCCTGCAGTCCCGGGCCCAAGTGGTGATCTACGCTTATGAGAACGGCATCATAGGTCCCGGCCGTATGGCGCGATAGGCGGGGATGAATCGTGGCGACCGGCATGATCAGGAGATGGCAGGCCATGCCGGTGCCAGCCCAGGACGTTACGCTCGGCGTGCTGGCGATGGCCGCGTGCCTGGCGATGTCTCTCATGGAGCTGGTCTGGGGTGGCGGCGTGGCGAGGGGCGACCTCGCCGTTCAGCCTGCTGGCCTGGTGCTGACCGTGGCGCTGTGCGCCCCCATCGTGACCCGGCGCCGGTGGCCGGTTGCGTCAGCGCTGGCATCCGGCCTCATCATGATGATCAGCGTGGCGCTACAGCACAGGCTCCCCGGCGGCGATGTCGTGGTCTCGGCCGCATGCATCTCCGCTGCCTACTACCGGCCCCCCGTCCCGTCGGCGCTGAGCGTCTCAGCGATCATGATCGGCCTCACGGTGGCCAACCGGCAGGTGTACGGCGCTGCGCTCTCGCCCGTTGACTTGGTCCAGTCAGTGCTGCACGGTCTGGTACTGGTCGCAGCGGGCATCGCGGTGCGTGCTGAGCGGGATCGGCGTAGGCAGTCGGTGCTGGTGCACCAGATGCGAGTGGAGGCTGCGGAAGCCCGCCAGCGCGCGGACATTGCGAGTAGCGTTCACGATATCGTGGGTCACCGCCTGTGCGCCATCCGCATGCAGGCAGTCGGTGCGCAGCGTCTGCCTGACGATCCGCAGGTCAGCCAGCAGGTATTCACGACCGTCACCGACCTGGCAGACGAGGCACTGGCCGAGATCCGCGACCTGATCGACACACTCGACCCCGCGAAGCCGTCGATGACCCCAGCTGGTCTGGACGACCTGGAGCTGCTCTGCCGTCGTATGAACGCGGCGGGTTTCGAGGTCGACCTGCGCCGCCAACAGGTCGGGTACTCCGTTGATGCCGGTGTCCAGCAGGCCGCCTACCGCATCGTCCAAGAGGCACTGACGAACGCCGCCCGCCATTCGGGAGCCCGGAACGTCCATGTCGGAATCGGCCTTCAAGATCATGCCTTGGTGCTGGAAGTGACGGACAACGGCCTGGCGGTCCAAAGCCCGACAGAAGCGGGTCGCGGCACCCGTAGCATGCGTGCGCGTGCTCACGCGGTCGGCGGGACTTTCGACGCTGGGCCTGTCGAGCCGAACGGCTGGCGGGTCAGAGTCGTCCTACCCTGTGAGACCCGCTCCATCGTGCGGCATCAGAGGCTCGCCTGAGCGGGATCGGCGTCGTGCGGGCTCCGGCTCGCTAGCCCTGCCAATGGGCAGTCAGGTTTCGTCAGGCTGAAATAGGCCGCCGCGGCGACGAGCAGACCCACACCCCAAACCGAGTAGCCGAACATCGCCATCGCCACCTTCCAGACCTCTGGGGCCGTGGCCAGGCCGCCCTCGCCGAGGATCCAGGCCGTCATCCCGGCAACACCGAAATAGCCGGCGAAGCTCGCGCCGGCGAACAAGGCAGGGACGAGGACGACCCATCGTGGAACCCTGCGCCCGGCCAGCGGCACCACCCAGCGCGGCCAGATCCGACCCCAGCGATGGACCAGCGCCAACGGCAGCACGGTACCGGCCAGGAGCATGAGGACCACGAAAAGCGTGAACGGCGAATCCAGCGGGAGCAGCGGCCTGCCCGCCTGGACGTCCTCGTAAACCTTCACGGCCATGCGGGCCGCGCATCCGGCGACTGCGACGTATGCGGCCAGGTATGCCCACCGGGGTGCGGGGTCTGTGCGTCGCTCGGGCGAACGGCCGTGGACGCGGCCGCAGCCGGTGCACGTCCGCCGGACCCTGCGCTGCTCGGCGACGGCGCAAACCAGAGTCAGCACACCGCCCGTCGTCCCGGCGGCGCGGACCAGCACGCTCGCCCAGTCGTCGTACTGGCCGAACAGCATGCCTATGAGGCTAGTGGCGAGCAGGTACGAGTAAAGAATCAGGCAGACGCCGGCAATCCACGCCGCCACCGCAAGTGTCCATCGCACGGGTGGTGTCCACTGGCGTCCGATGCCCGCCGCGATCAGCGAACATGCCACGGCGGCCAGGAAGGCAAGCGTCACTGCGACCCACCGGCCGGGCGAGTACGGTTCTTCGGGAGGGGCCAACGACGACCCAGGATCGGCCAGCCACCACACGTGGACCGCTCCGTAGGCGGCGGTCCACGCCGCCGCCGCGCGCGACCACTCCCTTGCATATGTGATTGACATGCAGTCGACTCTTCCGCCCTTCAACGTGGGGCGGTTCCTCCACTAGGAGGAACCGGCATCGAACTTTCGGTAGAGGCGCTCACGACATTGGGACGCTCGCGCGCTGCCGTTCCCGGCCGAGGACGCGTGAGTGGCCCTGCTGCACACCGGGATACGCGCTGCCGCCAACTGATCACCGGCGAGGCGGAGCAACTGGTGGGCCACCTGTCCAAGCCCCACTATCAGCCCCCTCAGGGACGTTCGCCCCCTTCGCTGACCTCCAGCAGTGTGCCGGATGGGTGTGGAGTCCGGCCGCGAAGTCCCGGCGAGCAATAGTCAAGACCTGTGGATCATGAGCGGCCTGGTCGAGCAGGGTCGGCAGGCACAATGGCGCCCCTGCCGGCTGCGGCCCGAGCCGCTACAACAGGTGGCGATCTGGATGACGTAGTCCCGGCAGTTCCTGGGCCAGAGCTTCGACCGCCTCGACGACTACCTGCGCACGCTGCAAACCCGTGCAGCCCAGCAACCACGACACACCCAAGGAGAAAACCAATGACCAGGCAGGATCTGGGCAACGACACCACCACCATCTACACCGAAGGCACCGAGCTGGTCATCGAGCGCACCTTCGACGCCCCCCGCGAGCAAGTCTGGGCCGTGATGACCTCACCCGAGCACATTCCCCACTGGTGGGGACCGCACGGCGCCACCACCGACGTGGTGGAGATGGATGTCCGTCCCGGCGGCAAATGGCGCTGGATCAGCATCGTCGACGGCGGCCAAGCCCCGTTCGCCGGTGAATACCCGGAGGTCGTGCCGTCCCAGCGGATCGTCCGGACATCGATCTTCGACATCGAGCCGTGCAACAGCGGGCCGGCTGCGGTCGAGACCATCACCTTCGACGACTCCACAGGCAAGACCAAGGTCACCTACCACACCCACTTCCCCTCACAAGAGGCGGTCGACGCCGCCGTGGGACAGGGCATGTCCAGGGACACGCTGGAGCAGTTCGACATCGGCATCTGGCAATGGCTGCGGCTGGTGATCGGCGTGTTGGAATCGCTGGCGCGGCAGGCCTGATGATCCCGCGGTTGCGAGCACTGGCCGCACTGTGCCTGCTGCTCCTGCTGCTTGGCGCCACCGTCGTCAACCTGACCGTCCTGGGCACCAGCCCACTCATTCCCCTCGCCTATGCCGCCATAGCGGCAGCTCCTGCGGCGGCATGAGCTACTGACGAGGTAGGGAGCATGACGCGCAAGACCCCAGCAACCGCCAAGGCACGGGCCGCACCGGCCCAGAGCGCCGCCGCCGCTACGGACAAGCTCACCACAGCCATGGCTAGTGGCGCGTCCAGGGCCAGCAGGATCGCGCACGGCGTCCAGCCGAGTCCGCACAGCGCCAGCGCGATCGTGAACCTCGCGGCGATCGGGTCGGTGAGCGCGCCGGCCAGCTCGCTCGCGCCGGCGATGAGCACGGCGGTGATGGGAGCCAGCAGCACCCCGGCCCACCACATGGGCGCCTCGACCGCGGGCGAGAAGATCTGGGGCAGCCACAGCACCTCCAGTGCCACGGCGGTGCGCGCCGCTGGGAGGATGTTGGCCCAGATGAGGACCCACTCCATCCGCATGCCCGTCACCCGCGCGAGGTGGTGGTCGCGCTCGACGGCCACGCCTGCGACGAGATGCTCGCCCAGCAGATGCGGCACCGCCGGCAGCAGCGGCACCCAGCCGTACGCAGGAGCTATCACTATGAGCCCCGCCACCGCCGCCAGGAGCAGGACGGGCATGACCAGACGGTCGGCAAGTACCCGCCGCTCCTGCGCCAGGGCCCGGTAGAGCACCGCTCGCTCACCGGTGAGTGCCGACGGTCGCCTCAGTGAGGCGACCCCCGTTCGGAACCGCTCGGCTCCCAGCCCCTGGCCGGAGTGGGAGTGGCGTAGTACCTCCTGCGCGCCGGCCCTCTCCCGCGCGGCCGCGTCGGCGGGCTCCTGGTAGCCGTCGGCCACGGCGATCAGGAGGGCGGCTCCGCACATGAGAGACGCCAGACCGGCCAGCAGCAGCGGCGCGGATCCTGGTGCCGGTTCGAACAACATTCCGGCCAGTGCCCGCACGAGCGGCGCCAGCCGTACCCAGGCCGCGGCGGGTAGGTCGGAGGCGTATGAGATCAGCATCGCCACGGCCCACGCCGCTCCGGCGACGCGCAGGGTCACGCGCGCCGCGGGGGCCCCAGCGCCAGCAGGTGGCGTACGCACGCGACCAGTCCGAACAGCAGGAGCAGCACGGCGCAGGCGGCGGCCGGCTGCCACGCCCACACCGGGTCGAACCCCGCTAACCAGCGTGTGAGCGCTCCGGCGCCCAGGACCATCAGCGCGAAACGTGCCGGCCCGGCCAGCAGATGCCGGGCCAGCAGGGCGCGGCCGCCTCCGGGAGCGGTCAGCGACCACGAGGCGTCGGCGGTCGACAACCGCAGCGGTGAGCGACGCGTCGCGGTCAGCAACAGCAGGGGCAGGATCAGCGGTGCGACGGTGGTGACCCGGTCAGCCACGCCGTCCTGACCGGGAGGCGCGAGCGCGGTTAGTCGCAGCTGGAGCAGGGCCACCAGTGCCGCCCCTGCCGCCAGCAGCAACATCCGCCACGGGCGCAGTTCCCGCACCCGCCGGGACCAGGCGGCGCAGGAGAGGTAGACAAGGGCGCGGCTCGCGGCCGCGAACGCCTTCATCGGCTCTCCGCCGTCAGAGCGAGGTAGACCTCTTCGAGCCCGATCTGCCCGGACAACCCCGCCTGGCGTACGAGGCTGGAAAGGTCGCCGCCGGCTATGACCCGTCCGCGTTCCAGCACGATCACGCGATCGGCGATGCGCTGTGCGCCATGCAGGATGTGGGTGGCCACCACGACGGCGGCACCACCCGCCGCCAGGTCGCCGAGGGTGGCGCGCAGCCGCATGGCGCTGTGGGGGTCCAAGCCGTTGAACGGCTCGTCGAGCAGCAGCACCTTGGCCCCGTGCAGCAGCGCCATGACCAGGGCGAGCCGGCGCCGCAGCCCTTGCGAGAGCTCGTGGGGCAGCGCGTCGCGCCGGTCGGTGAGCTCGAATCGCTCCAGCAGTTCGCGGGCGCGGGACTCCCATGCGGGCAACCGGTAGGCCAGGGCGACCAAGGTGATGTGCTCCCAGAGCGACACTCCCGGGTACAGGTCGGGCTGCTCCGGCATGTAGGACACCGCTTGCTGGGCCTGGGTGCTGCCGGGTGAGTGGCCGCCGACCAGCGTGGCGCCCGCGTCGAGCCGTACGAGCCCGGCCGCCGCCTTGAACAGCGTGGATTTGCCGGCCCCGTTGTGCCCCAGCAGCGCGGTGATCTGCCCGTACTCGCACCGGAAGGTCGCACCGTCCACAGCCGTCCGCTCCGCGAACCGTTTGACGGCTGCCTCGCACTCCCACGCCGCCGTCATCGTGCACCTACGACGTCCGCCTGCCAGCCGCGCACGAGGTTCTGCCAGCCCTGTGAACCGAGGGGCCGCTGCCGCGCACCACGCCCGACTCCACGTGGCAGTACAGCGGCGTGGCCTGCCGCGGGTTGTGGGCTCGCGCAAGGGGTGGCCAGGCGCGGCCAGCACGGTCCGGGCGGGGACGGCGTGTTCGGCGACCATCCGCTCGACCTCGGCGCGGCTTCCTGACTCTTCGTCGAAGACCACCATCACCAGTTCGCTTCCCGCGGACGCAGCCAGCGACCACAGCGCTTTCATGTGGGGGAGGTGCTCGCGGCAGCTCGGACAGTGGTGGGAGACGAAGACGAGGGTGAAGGCGCGCTGGGCGTAGTCCTCGGTGTCCAGCATCGCCCCGTCGAGTGTGGACGCGGAGAAGGCCGGCGCGGGCGTGCCCTCGGGGAGTGTCAGGTCGGCCGGCTGATGGCGGAAGGGATCGAGCACGAACCTGAGCTTGGCCGCCATGAGGAGGGTCAGCGCCACCGAGCCGAGCAGGACGGCCCAGGTGAGGGCGAACATCGTCGTCGTGGTCATGAGAGGCTCTCCTTCGTGGCCGCCGCGTGCCGCGCCGGGCGCAGGATCAGGCCCACATCGGGCAGGCGCAGCCGGACAGTGACGAACAGCAGGGCCATCGCCGAGACAAGCGCGAGCGCGTCCGCATGGAGGACACTCTGGTGCGGCGTCAGCGACCGGCGATCTCCCTGTTGGCCTCCGTCTTCCCCGCTCTGGCCGGCGAACCGGCCGACGACACGCAGCTCAGCCCTTTCACCCGCAATCGGTTCTACCGGGCCGTCAGGGGCGTGCTCGAGGAGCTTGCCGCTCCTGGGGGTTTGGCTCTGGTACTGGACGACGTGCACTGGGCCGACGAGGCCTCGGCCGAGCTGCTCGGCTATCTGGTCCGCCATCCGCCCGGCGGTGGCGTGCTCATGGCGCTGGCCTACCGTCCCGCGCAGGCCCCATCCCATCTGGCCAAACTGGTGCAGCCTGCTATGCACGCTCACCGGCTGACGGTGGATCCGCTGAGCCATGCCGAGGTGGAGGAATTTGTCGGCCCTGCGGCCGGCCCTGCCCGTTCACAGGTGTTGTACGAGGTCAGCGGCGGCAACCCCTTCTATCTGGAGGTCCTGGCAGACCTGGGCTCTCCGGTCATGGCCGAGACGACGCCGGGTGGTCTGCCCGCCGATCTGCGTACCGCGCTCAAGTTGGAACTCATCGGGTAGACGTCCTCATGGAACTCGCCAGGCTACAGGCGATCAGTGGCCAACTGCGCGAGGGCAGGAGCACGGCGCAGCAGGCGCTGCGGTTGCTGCCCACCTCTGATCATGCGCGACGGGCGTCGGTGGTCCGGCGCTCGGCCATGATCGACCGGCTGCTCGGCCGACCGTCCGAAGGGCAGGCACTGCTCATGGCGGAGCTCAACCGCATGCCTCATCCCCTGCTGCGCGCGGCGGTGCCACTGCGGTTGCGGCTCGTTGGGGACAACCTCATGCGCGGTGACGTCCAGGCCGCTCAGCACTACTTGGATCTCATCCCGGAAATCCCCGTTCAGGAGGAGCCGGGCATGGCTGTGGCCGTGGCCGCGCTGCGACCCATGACGGCCTATTCGGCTGGGCGGACGGAAGACGCGCTGGCCTACATCGAGGCTGCGGAGCGCCTGGTCGGCAAGACCTCCGACGAGCACCTGGCCGAATGGATCGACGCCTTGGCTTGGTTCTGCTGGGCACAAACGCTGCTGGGGCGCCAGAAGCCGGCGCTGCACTGGTTCTCGCGCGCTGTCGCTGTGGCCCGATCGACGGGCCAGAACTACATCCTGCCGAACCTGCTGGCCGGACAGGCTCGGACGCTCTGGCAAGCCGGCGAGCTGTCAGCAGCGGATATGGCGGGCGACGAGGCGACGGAGATGGCCAGATCGCAGTCGGCGGTGCAGTTGCTGGCCTTTGGACTGACCGAGCGCTGCCTGGTGGCCTCCTGGGCAGGGCGGCACGAGGAGGCTCTGCGAGACGCCGAGGAAGCGAAGCAGGTGTGCGGCGGCAGGGCACAGTCATGGGCGGCCACCGCCCACTACGCTGGTGCACGGGTGCTGATCAACTCAGGGGAGGTGGCCGCGGGCGCGCAGGCGCTGGAGCAGGTTTGCGCGCCGTCCGCCAGGATTCTCCTCGGCCCGGCTACGCGGCTCGCCTGCTACGAGGCCATGGCGTTGGCCGAGCTGACCCAGGAGCGGGGCGAGCAGGCCACGCTGTGGATCTTCCCCGGCCGGAACTCGGCCCGGTCGGCGAGCCCCACGCGGGCCAGTGCCTGCGCCGCCAGCTCGCGCCGCTCGCGGACGTCCACCCCGGCGTAGAGCAGCCCGTCCGCCACGTTCTCCAGCGCCGTCGAGTGCTCGGCCAGGAAGAACTGCTGGAACACGAACCCGATCTCGCGGGCGCGCAACCGGGCGAGCCGCCGGTCGTCCAGGTCCGCGACGTCGACCCCGTTGATCCGTACGACGCCGCCGCTGGGCCGTTCGAGTGTGCCCATGACGTGCAGGAGCGTTGTCTTCCCCGACCCGGAGGGCCCCAGATCGCCACGAGTTCGCCCTGCCGCACCGTGAAGCTCACGCCCCGCAGCGCCGGCACGGGTGGCTGCTCACCGTAGGTCTTGGTCACCGTCTCCAGTTCGAGTACGGCGGGCGCGTCGCCGCCGGTCAGGACAGCCGGCCCGGTTTGCTGAATGGTGCTCATGTCGAGGGCACCACCACTCGCTGACCGGGTGTGAGGTCTCCCTCCACCTGCACCAGGCCGTTGGCGTCGTCGAACAGGCCCAGCGTGATGGGCACCAGTTCCGGGGCCTCCGCGGGGGCGCGTTCTCCACCGCGTACCCACCGCCCGCCCGGGCCACGAGCGCGGTGACCGGCACGATCAGCGCGTATTTGACTCCGGCCGTGGTGATCTGCACCTGGACCGGCGCGTGGTCCAGGCCACGGGCGTCCTTCGGGCGTTTGAGCCTGATGTAGACGGGGATCGTGGCGTTCGAGGCGCCGGAGCCGCAGCTCTCGCCTGAGCCCGCGGTCGCCACCGTGCCGATGCCGCGCACCACGCCGGTGGTGGTGCGGTTGCCGGGCAGGGTGATCTGCGCCGCGTCGCCGGCCTTGACCTCGGACTGCTGCGAGGGGTTGAGGTCGATCGTTACCTGGTGGTCGTTCGAGGTCGCCTCCGCGACGGGCGCGCCCATCCGCGCATCGGCGCCGAGCTTGGCCGTCACCTTTCCGATGCGCAGCGGTCCCGGCAGGGTCACGGCCTCGCCCAGGTCCAGCGTGCCGCTCTCCTCGGCACCCAGGTGGTCCTGCAACCGTCGCAACGCGGCTCTGGTCCGCCAGTCGAAGTCGTCGGAGGACGCCTGCGGGCCGTTGCCGTCGGCGTACCCGAGTTCGACCAGGTTCTTGTTGAGCTCGCGCACGTCACGCCCGCTGTGCCCGCTCGCCAGGTTCCGGTAGGGCGGTACTTTGCCGCAGAGCAGCGCCGCCGCAGGCCGCGAGCCCGAGTCCGAGGAGCGCGATCACGATGGTGTGTTTCGTCATGTCAGGTCCTTTCGTTTCCGGACCTGATTTGTACAGATGGGGCGGTCACGGCCCGGTCCGCGGGATTGTGACGCGGGTGTGACCGGGGCGGCGCATATGCTCCCCGTCTATGGAGGATCGTCTCGAACGGAGGCGGGACTGAGTCATGCGCCTGCCCGCCCGCACCATGCGCCTGCGCCTGACGCTGCTGTACAGCTCGGTGTTCGCCGGCTCCGGCATCATCCTGCTGGGCATCACGTACCTGCTGGTCAGCCATGCCGCCGGAATCTTCCACGTCACAGGGGACTTCGGCGGCTCGCAGAGCGCCGACATCTCCTTCTCCGGCAAACCATCGCTGCCGGAGCTCGCCCAGGTGCGGGCACTGGTGGACCGCCATCGCGACGCGATCCTGCACGAACTGCTGGTCCAGTCGGGGATCGCGCTGGCCATCATGATGGTCGTCTCGGTCGCGCTGGGCTGGCTGGTCGCGGGGCGCGCCCTGCGGCCGATGGGGGCGATGGCGGTCACCGTACGAGAGATCTCCGCCGGGAACCTGCACGAACGGCTGGCCGTCCAGACGCCGCACGACGAGCTGAAGGACCTGGCCGACACGGTGGATGAGTTGCTGGCCCGGCTGGAGTCCGCCTTCGACGCCCAGAAGCACTTCGTCGCAAACGCCGCGCACGAACTCCGAACACCGCTGACCCTCGAACGCGCCTTGCTGGAGGAGGCGCTGACCGATGGTGAGGCCACGAGGGCGTCGTTCCGCGTGCTGGCCGACCGGCTACTCAGGCTCAGCATCGACCAGGACCGCCGGCTGGAGGCGCTGCTCACGCTGGCCAACAGCGAGCGCGGACCGGACCGGCAGGAGCCCTTCGACCTGGCCGCCGTCGTGGAGCGGGTGCTGGACGCCGCGCCTTCCCGGATCGGGGCTGCGCTGGCCGCCGCGCCCGTCTCAGGCGATCCGGCCCAGGTCGAACGGCTGATCGCCAACCTGGTGGACAACGCCGTGCAGCACAACGTGCCGGGCGGCCGGGCGAACGTCGTGACCGGGGTCCAGGACGGGCGGGCGCTGCTGTCGGTCTCCAACTCCGGGCCCGTGATCCCTCCGGGGGAGATCGAGCGGCTGTTCGCGCCCTTCCAGCGGCTCAGAACCGAGCGGACGACACACGACGACGGGCACCACGGGCTCGGCTTGTCCATCGTCCAGGCCGTCGCCACCGCCCACAATGCCGTCATCACTGCGCACGCCGCACCTTCAGGAGGTCTTCTCGTGGAGATCGCGTTCCCGCTCCGGAGGTAGCGAGCCGCTTGTGACGCGGGTGTGACCGGGGCGGCGCATATGCTCCCCCTCTATGAGAGTGCTGGTCGTGGAGGATCATCTCGAACTGGCGGAGTCGCTGGCCCGGGTGCTGCGTCGTGAGGGGATGGCGATCGACGTCGTCCACGACGGCGACGCCGCGCTCGAACGTATCGAGCTGACCGCGTACGACGTCGTCGTGCTCGACCGTGACCTGCCCGGAACCCACGGTGATGAGGTGTGCGCCCGGGTGATCTCCCGCAGAGCACCCACGCGTGTGCTCATGCTGACCGCGTCGGGCACACTCGCCGACCGCGTCGAGGGCCTCAGCCTGGGGGCCGACGACTATCTGGCCAAGCCCTTCGCGTACGCGGAGCTGGTGGCGCGGATCCGGGCGCTCGGCCGGCGACTGCAGCCGCCGGTGCCGCCCATCCTGACGCACGGCGATCTGCGACTCGATTCCGGGCAGCGCACGGCCGGCCGTGCCGGGATGCGGCTGGCGCTCACCCCCAAGGAACTGGCGGTGCTCGAATACCTCCTGGCCGCGCAGGGCCGCGTCGTGTCCGCCGAGGAACTGCTCGAACGGGTGTGGGACGAGGCGGCCGATCCGTTCACCACGACCGTCAAGGCGACGATCAACCGGCTGCGGGCCAAGCTCGGCGATCCACCGGTGATCGAGACCGTCCCCCGCAGCGGGTACCGGATCTGAGCCCCGCCGCCTGCGTCGTCACTCGCACCGCAGCGGGCCGGGCAGTTCTTGCGGGGTGAAGCGTACGGACTGCTCCTTCCTGAGGCCGTCCAGCTCTACGATGCCGCCGTACAGGGTGTTGCGGCGTTGCAGCTCCTCCCAGTACGCCTCGTCGAGGTAGATGGCCGGGTTCTCCCGCGACATCGTCAGCTCGTTCGCGTCGCCCAGGTAGAGGCCGGCGTCGATGAGGAAGCGCAGCGGCACGCCGCAGTTCTTGTTGGACATCCCCGACGGACTCTTGACGGGAGTGGGGAGAACCATTCCTGCGTCGAACCGCCCGAGCCAGGTGCCCAAGGCAGGGATGACGCTGCGCCGCTCGTATCGGGAAAGGCGCTTGCCCAGGCCGCCCGGATCGCCGGCCAGAGGGGCCAGGCCGGCGATCACGTACGTCTTCGCGCCCAGCTTCTCGGCGGCCGAGACGATCGCGGACGTGCGGAGCACGTGGCCAGTGCCGTAACAGATCAGGGCCCTGCGGCCCTTCCTGATCACTTCCTTCTCCACCACCGAGGCCGCGTGGCTGTCACGCCGCACCAGGAACGGCGTGAGCTCCTCCCTCGACGTGACAGCCGACCAGTCGATGGGCGGATCCCCGAGCAGCACCCGGATACGTCTGGCCGCCGGCAGCGTCTGGTTGATCGCGCGGATCGTGTGGAAGAACCGCTCGTACACCGGGGCGTCCCACGTGCCGAGCGGTGACTGCGTGGTGTCGCGCCACGCCTTCCGCAACTCGGCATTCTCCACCGGCATGCCCGCGATGAACCGGTCCACCATCGCCTGATGACGGGCGTTGCCGAACTCGACGACCACGTCGTCGACCACGCCGGGCAGGCGGGGGTCGGTCAGCAGCGCCATCAGGGCGTCGTGGTGATCCTGCAGGCCGTGCACCTCGCCGATGGCGACGAGGCGGTGCTTCCTGAACGCGGTGCGGACGACGTCCGCCAGATCGCCGCGGGTGGTGGCGGCAGCCGTAGGCGTTCCCAGCAGCGACGCGGCCACCCCGGCGGCAGATGCGGCGATGAATCTACGTCGATCATGGTGTGTCATGGTTCGTCTCCTCTGGATGTCCGCACCTGTTGTACGGACCCGGCGGTCACAACACGGTTCGTGATCCTGTGACCCCGGCGTGACCGGGGCCTGACGTATCCTCATGGGTGTTGATGTGCACGAGCGTGGTCTGCAGGACGCGCAGGCACAGTTTCCTGACCGGGCTGGCCAAGGAAGGGCCGGTCAGCCGTGGCACCCACGTGGATGGGACCCCATCCGGCAGATCACCGGTTACCCGGAGAGCGTGACGGTGCTGACCGGCCCCCACTCGAGCAACAAGATGGCCGCGGTGGCCGGGTTGCCCGACGACGTGGCGCCGTACCTGACGTCGCGGCGGCGGTGGAGGAGTTCCTGCGCCACGGCGGGTTCGCCGAGGTCGCCGTCATACGCCACACCCCTGGGCGCCGCGTTGGCCCGTGCCGAGGCACAGATCACGCTCACCGGCCTGTTCGAGCGCTTCCCTGACCTCACCCTGGCCGGCGAGGTTGGCTGGCAGCCGGGCCTCGGACGGGTGCTCACCGGCCTGCCGGTCCGTCCGTAAGAGCCGCCCCCTTCCTGGACCGCGCGGAGGCGCGTCTACTATCACTTGACCAAGTCAAGCAATCGATTAAGTTGGTCAACGATATGTGGTCTCTTGATGACGAAATCCTGGCCGCCGGTTGCGCGCTCGCCCGGTTCCATCGATGGTTCACCGACGGTGTCCGGGAAGCCGTGGAGGGCCTCTCGTATTCGGCGACGGAGGGCTGGGTGGTGTTCGAGCTGGCACGCCAGGACGTCATCGAGGTGACGAGCCTACGTCGCCGGCTCGGCATCGATCCCGGCTATCTCAGCCGTGTGCTGTCCCGGTTGCAGGCGGCCCGGTTGATCACCAGGCAGCGGGCACCGGCGGACGCACGCTGTCAGACCGTCCGCCTGACGACGCGTGGTCTCGCACTGTCGCACGCCATCGACGCCCACCTGGCCCAGGCCGTACGGGGGCATCTGGCCGAGCTCCCGAACGGCGACCAGCGCCGCGTCATCGACGCGATGGTCACGATCCGCCAGGCCATGAGCGCGGCCCCCTGAATTCCCGCACGTCCCCGGTGGCGCGGCCGGGAATGACGATCTGGTCGGGGTCGTCGCCCGTCGGGCCGCAGGCCGCGGCGAGGTCGGCGGCGACGTCACGGAGATGGTCGATCATGACCGTGACGGCCGGCAGCCGGTATGGGGCGGCCGGCGTCGCGGTCATGACGGTCCTGGTGAGCGAGGGCTCGGCGAGCGGCCGTACGACCAGGCCGGAGGGGGTGGCCGGCAGGGTGAGCCAGGGGGCGAGCGCGACTCCCAGTCCGGCGGCGACCAGGCCTCGTACGGTCATCTGATCGTCGGTGCGGAAGGCGATGCGCGGCTCGAAGCCGGCCTCGCGGCAGGCCCGGGGCAGGACGTCCATCGTGGAGCCGTGGTGTACGCCCTGGATCCAGGATTCGTCGGCGAGGTCGGTCAGCCGCAGACGTCCGCGATGGGCCAGCCGGTGGCGCGGGGGCAGCGCGACGTGCAGCGGGTCGACTAGAAGCGGGAGCAGGTCGATGCCGGGAGACGGCTCCAGCGGCACGACGGGGAACTCGTACACCAGCGCGAGGTCCAGCCGGTGCGTGGCCATCGCGGCCAGGGCCTCGTCCCGGTCGACCTCGGTCAGCTCCAGCGCCACCCCGGGTCTGTCGCGTTGAAAGGCCCGCACGGCCTGCGGCATCAGCGTGGCGTTGGCCGTGGTGAAGGAGCCGAAGCGAACCCGTCCGCCGCTGCCGTCGGCGACCGCCGCCACGGCGCTCTCGGCCGCCCGCACCTCCGACATGATCACGGCGGTGTGCCGGACCAGCGCCCGGCCGGCCTCGGTGAGCCGCACGCCGCGGGCGTGCCGTTCGAGCAGCCGCGCACCCGCCTCGCGCTCCAGCACGGTGATCTGCTGCGAAACGGCCGAGGTCGTGTAGGACAGGGCTTCGGCCGCACGGGTGAGCGATCCCTGCCGGGCGACCTCGTCGAGGACGCGGAGCCGCGCGATGTCGAGCATACGCACATACTAAAGGTTGTCTTAAGAAGCCTTCGATTGTGCTTAACCATGGTGCCGACTTAACGTCTCCTCATGCGGGCGATCCAAGAAGGTCGAGGTCAAGCCATGATCGAACAGGTGGCCACGGCCACCCCCGGCGGCATCTCGTTCGGCGTGCCCTACGAATGGGTCTTCGTGGACGGCGAGTTCGTGCCGTCGGAGGAGGCGCGGCTGAGCGTTCTCGCGAACGTCGTCTCGTACGGAACCGGCACGTTCGAGGGGATCAGAGCCACGTGGAACGAAGAGCACCGGCAGCTCTACCTGCTGGAGGCGGAGGCGCACTACGAGCGGATGGGACGCTCCGCGCGGATCCTTGGGCTGGAGCTGCTCTTTTCCCCCGCGGACCTGGTGGCTCTGACCAGGGAACTGCTGCGCAGGAACCAGGTACGCGCCAGCGCCTACATCCGCCCCTTGCTGCTCCTCGCCGGTGAGCAGCTCGCCGTGCGTATGCACGACTCGGGCAGCCGGTTGTGCATCCCGGCGACGCCGATGCCCGGCGACTACATCAACCCCGACGGCGTGCGATGCATGGTGAGCACCTGGCGGCGTAGCCGTGACACCGCCGTCCCCAACAGGGCCAAAGTGATCGGAAGCTACGTCGGCCCGGCGCTCGCCAAGACGGAGGCGATCAGGAACGGCTTCGACGAGGCGCTATTGCTGACCGCCGACGGGCACGTCGCCGAGGCGACCACGTCGAACGTTCTCATTCGCGTAGGGGACGAGTGGGCCACGCCGCCGGTCACCGAGGACATCCTTGAGGGGATCACCCGCCGCCAGATCATGGACCTGCTCCGTGAGGACTTCGGCATTACCGTCACCCAGCGTCGGATTCACCGCTCCGAGCTGTACGCGTGCGACGAGGCCCTGCTGTGCGGCACGGCCGCGATCGCCGCCCCGGTCACCGAGGTGGACGGCCGCCGGGTCGGAGACGGCCGTCCCGGCGCCACGACACTCGCGGTGCAGCGCACCTTGAGGGCGATCGCTCGGCGCGACGAAAGACGACATCACGACTGGACGACACCCGTGTACGACGAAGGGGAGGCACTGTGAGCGAGCCGACGGCGACGAGCGCGTTGAGCGACCTCGGTTCCATCCGGCCACTGCGGATCTGGAAGGACGTGACCGCCAGGGTGGTCCACAGTGAGCTGATCACGATGTCGGTGGTGGAGCTGCCGCCCGGTGGTCACGTACCCGAGCACCGACACGTGAACGAGCAGGTGGGGCTCTGCCTCGTCGGCTCGGTGACGTTCAGGGTGGGGGAGGAGACGCGGGAGCTCGGTCCCGGCGGCACGTGGCGGATCCTCGCTGACGTCCCGCACGAGTGCCACGCGGGGCCCGAGGGAGCGGTCGTCGTGGAGGTCTTCTCTCCCAGCCGGGGTGACTGGGACGGCGTCGAGGAGGCACCGGACGTCCCGCCGCGCTGGCCGGCCGGGGCATGAAAGCTCTCGCCGCGACCGGGGACGCCGACCTCATCGAGCTGGTACGTGTCCCCGATCCGTCACCGGCACCCGGGAACGTCCTGGTCGACGTGCGGGCCTTCTCCGTCAACAGGGGCGAACTACACCGTCTCCTGACGGCCGCGGCGGGCTGGCGTCCGGGGTGGGACTTCGCGGGCGTGATCGCGGATCCCGGTCCGCCGGACGCCGGAGACCTTGTCCCGGGCGTGCGGGTGTTCGGCATCGCGGCGGGCCGGAGCTGGGCCGAACGGGTCGCGGTTCCGGCGTGCCAGGCCGCCCGGATCCCCGAGGGGCTCTCCTGGGAACAGGCGGCGGCCCTCCCCACGGCCGCACTGACTGCCCTGCGAACGCTGCGCATCCCCGGCGACCTGACCGGCGCGCGGACCCGGCGAGATCCCGGCGACCTGGCCGGTGCCGCGGTTCTGGTCACCGGGGCAGCCGGCGGGGTCGGACGATTCGCCGTGCAGCTCGCCCGCCGGGCGGGCGCCAAGGTGACGGCCGTCGTCGGCCGTCCCGAACGCGGTCGTGAGCTCGGCTCCCTCGGGGCCGACGAGGTCAGCGTCGGCACGAGACAGCTAGCGCCGGGATTCGACCTCATCCTCGAGTCCGGTGGCGGCGACTCGCTGAGGGAGGCGCTGCGGCTGGTCGCGCCGCGGGGAACAGTGGTCTCCTTCGGCAACTCCTCGCGCTCCGAGACCAAGTTGCCGGTGAGCGACTTCTATCCCAAGGAGGCCGCTCTGCGCGGGTTCTACCTGCTCAACGACCTGGCCACGGCGCAGACCGCGGACGACCTGACCTTTCTGGCCGGGCTGGTCGCGGCGGGGGAGCTAACCGTGGACCTCGCGCACACGGCCGCCTGGAGCGAGGCCCGCGCGGTCCTGGGCGGCCTGCGTGAACGGTCGGTGCCGGGCAAAGCCGTGCTCCGCGTGACTCCCTAGGTGAGGCCGCTGGAAGGGGCTGGCGGAGATCTCCGGGGCGTTGTACCCCGTCCACCTCCCGGCCCAGTTCGTACTGAACCGGTCCGGGTTGGTTGGAGGCCGCTGGTGCTGATCTGGTCTGTTCCGCAGCCCCATTCGGCGCCGTTGGGGTTGATCAGCGTGTGGGTGAGGAGCATGGAGGTGGCGTACTCGACCTTGACCCCGTGGCCGCCCCTATCAAGATCGCAGACTTCAATGTGGCGGCGATCGGCGGAGACGGTGATGAAACCGGCCTGCCAGTAGGAGTGGACCGGCTAACCGGGTTTGGTGTCACATTCGTTGAGACTGTAGGTCTGACCAGGCCAATCTTGCCCAATGGGAGCTGACCAGGACGGCGACATCGAGGTGATCATGTCCTGTTTGCGGGAGGGCGCATCGGTCGACACGTGGGTGAAGTGGTCGAGGCAGCCGGTCCAGGAGTGCACCTCCAGCAGGGCTTCGGGAAGGTCCACGATGGGCATGCGGGCGTCGATGCCGGCGCGCAGCGCGGTCAGGGAGGCGGGCTCATCCAGGCGGTCCAGGCCGGTGAGCACCAGGTGGTCCTTGCCGTCATCGTCCTTGGCCACGCGCACCCAGTCGTTGCGGCCGTCGTCCTCGCCGGACAGGCACGAGCCGAGCTGCTCGGGTCGACATCGACGTGCGGGGGCGGCTTGGACCCGAGGTGGGCGTCACCCAGCCCGGTCAGTCGTGTCTGGGGATGCCGGAGACCTCGTGGTCGGCGTGGAAGAGGGCCTCGTTGATGATGGCCCGGACGTGGGCGTCACGGGCTCGGTAGAGCACGCGGCGGCCGTCGCGCCGGGTCTGTACGAGACCGGCGAGGCGGAGTTTGGCCAGGTGCTGGGAGACCGATGGCCGGGCGACGTCGATGGCGGCTGACAGGCTGCTGACGTCGTACTCGCCGCCGGACAGCAGCCACATCAGGCGCAGCCGGGTAGCGTCGCTGAGCATCCGGAAGGCGTCGACGGCCGTGTCGACCTGCGCGCTTGTCGGTTGCTCTTGCGGCTGTGACGCACCTGATTGATTGTCGCGTGCATACATGACTACATATAATCCCGGCAATTGGGTCACATGCAAGCGAGAGGTACGCGATGGCTGAGGTTGGTCCCCCGCAGCACGGTCACGGACACGGTCACGGGCACGAACAGGCCAGGGGCAGGCGGTTGCTGTCGAAGCTTCGCCACGTCATCACCCCGCACAGCCATGACAGCGCCGACAAGACCGACACCGCGCTCGAGTCCAGCAGCCGGGGCATGCGCGTGCTGGCCATCTCGTTCGCCGCGCTGATCGCCACCGCGCTGGTGCAGGCCGTCATCGTCGCGCTGTCCGGGTCGGTGGCGCTGCTGGGCGACACGCTGCACAACTTCGCCGACGCGCTGACCGCGGTGCCGCTGGCGATCGCCTTCTCCCTGGGACGGCGGGCGGCCACGCGCCGCTTCACCTACGGCTACGGCAGGGCGGAGGATCTCGCCGGCGTCGTCATCGTGCTGCTGATCGGGGCGTCGGCTGCGCTGGCCGGTTTCGAGGCCGTCAAGCGGCTGATCAACCCGGCCGACATGCAGGCGCTGGGCCTGGTGGCCGCCGCCGGCGTGGTCGGGTTCCTCGGCAACGAGTGGGTCGCCCGCTACCGGATCAGAGTTGGCCGGGAGATCGGCTCGGCGGCGCTGGTGGCCGACGGCCTGCACGCCCGCACCGACGGCTTCACCTCGCTGGCCGTGCTGCTGGGAGCCGGTGGGGCGGCGCTCGGGTTCCCGCTGGCCGACCCCATTGTGGGCGTGCTGATCACCGTGGCCATCTGCTTCGTGCTGCGCGACGCCGCCCGCGAGATCTACCACCGGCTGATGGACGCGGTCGACCCCAAGCTGATCGCCCAGGCAGAGGAGATCCTGGCGGCGGTGTCCGGAGTGGAGCGGGTCGGGACGGTACGGCTGCGCTGGGTCGGTCACGCGCTGCGGGCCGAGGTCGAGATCGGCGTGCGGCATGACGCCTCGCTCATCGAGGCGCACGCCGTGGCGGTCGAGGCCGAACACCGGTTGATGCACGAGTTGCCGCGGCTTCGTGCGGCGACGGTGCATGCCGACCCGGACGGCCCGGCCGGTACCGATCATCACGCCGTTCTCCTCACCCACCGGTAAGGCCAGGTAAGGACGGTTTTGTCGGTAGCTTGTGCCAGGATGACGCGCCGGCGATTCAGGGGGACGGCGCATGCTGAGATCTTTGCCGGTGGCGGCCAGGACGCTGGTGTGGGTGCGCATCCTCAACGCGCTCGGCGCCTACGCCCTGTCGTTCCTGGCGGTGCTGATGGGGCCTGAGCTGGCCGCGGTGGCGCTGGCCTTGTTCGGGGTCACGGCGCTGGTCTCGCGGTGGGCGGGGGCGTTCCTGCTCGATCGGTTCTCGCCGCGCACGGTGCTGGCCGCCGGGTTGGTGGCGACCGGTCTGTCGCTGGCCGGGCTCGCGCTGGCGCATGGCCAGTTTCAGGTGCTGGTGGCGATCGCGGTGGTGGGGCTGGCCTTCGAGGTGTACGAGCCGGCGTCGCAGGAGTTGCTGGCCCGGGCGAGTACGGGGGAGCGGCGGCATCACACGTACGCGGTGATGGGGGTGGCGCTGTCGGCGGCCGGGGCGGTTGCGGGGTTGCTGGCGGCGGTGCTGCTGCCGCTCGGCGTGCGCTGGCTGGTGGCCGCCGACGCGCTCACCTGCCTGGTGGCGGCGGCTGTCGCGGTGACCTTCCTGCCCCGTGAGCTCGGCGGAGGCGGCGGTCGCGGTGAGCGTGAGGGAGCGGGTGGGCGGTGGCGGCCGCCGGCGGCGCTGATGCGGCTGACCGTGGCGGGCACCGCGTTCGCGGTCGGCTCCCTGGCCGTGATGATGTATCTGCCGCTGGCGCTGCTGGAGCGGGGCGCACCGGCGTGGCTGCCGGGGCTGGCGCTCGCGGGCGCGGCCGTGCTGGCGCCGGTGGCCTTGTGGCCGTCCTGGCGGCTGCTGGCCGGGCGCTCGCATGCGGTGATCCTCGGTGTCGGCACGGCGCTGCTGGGGGCGCTCGCGCTGGTCATGGCTGTCACGGCCAGTCCAGCTGTGACGATCGGCGCCTACCTGGCTTGTACGGTGGTGAACACGGTGCTGCTGGGCCGCTGGCAGTCCGCCGTGGCCGACGCCGCGCCGGAGGCCGATCGGCCGCGCTGGTTCGCTTTCCAAGGATCGTCGTGGGGCGTGGCGCAGCCGGCCGTGCCGCCGCTGGCCGCGCTGGCCGGCGCCGCGGCCGGAGCGATGGGGGCGGGCGCCTTCCTGGCAGCGGGCGTGGCCTTCCTGATGGTGCCCTTCATGCTGCGCCGTATCGCCGCCTGACCTCGATCACGGCTGCGATCACGGCTGTGCGGCCAGCGCACGCACGCCCGGAACGACAGTGGCGCGAAAGGCCGCCTCCAACTCGGCCGCAGTGGCGCTGATCTCCCCGTCCACCCATTTGACGAGCAGGGCCAGGAACGCCCCGACGACGCAGGTGACGACCAGGTCCAGCGACGTGGACGCCCGCACGCCACGGGCCAGCAGTTCGTCACGGACGGCTGCCTGCAGGACCTGCTCGCCGTGGGCCGTCACGGCCCGGCCAGTCTCGCGGTGCATCACATGCCGGCCGCCGATCGTGGCACGGCCATCAGGGAGATGTTCCGCGTGCTGCGGCCCGGCGGGCGATTGCTGATCGCCGAGTTCCGCCCGCCCGCCAACCCGCTGCTCGCCCGCCTGGTCGCGGCGCTGACCGGCCCTGCCATGCAGCAGAACGCGCACGACCTGCTCGGCGACCTCATCCCGCAGGCAGGCTTTCTGGCCCTGGACGCGGGCGATCTCCCGGTGATGCTCTCCTACGTCCGGGCTCGTCGGCCGGCCGCTTGAGCACCGGCGCTCGTTGATCAGCACGATACGGGACTCCGAGGTGCTGCGGCTGTTCGCCTCAGAGGGGCAGCAGGAACAGGCTGAGCGGGGTGGTCGCTACGGTGAGCACCGTCAGCAGCATGGCTGCCCCGGTCAGCAACCGCGGCGGGGGTTCCGGCGCCGACAGTCTGCGGAGGCGGGCGTCGATCTCGCCGGTGCTGCCGAGTGTGCCGGCGGGGGAGGGCAGGCGGTTACTGGAATGGAAGCGGCGCAGCGCCGCCGACAGCGTGGCGCGGCCGTGGGCGCGGGCGGCCCGGTCATCGGCGCGCATCTCGACCAGCATGGCGACGTGGCGCAGCATGGCACGCACCGCCCCGCTCCACGGCAGCGCACGCTCCAGCACGGCGAACGGCAGCAGCGCCAGGTCGTGCCGCTCGCGGGCGTGCGCCCACTCGTGGGCCAGCACGGCGGCCAGTTCGGTGCGGGGCAGCAGGCCGAGTGCGCCGGTGCTGACCACGATTGCCGCCTGCCTGCCCGGCACGCAGTACGCGGCCACGGCCGGATGCTCGACGACGTGGGCCCCGGCCGCGTCCGGGCCGGTGGCGGCGATCAGGCTGAGCAGCGCCCGCTGCCGTCGCCGCAGCGTCGCGAGCGAGCGGCAGGTCAGGACGAAGGCGATGAGCAGCCACCCGGTCAACGCGAGGCCCAGCACGATGGCCAGCATGTGCCCGGTCGTCAGGCGTACGGGCGGGTCGCCGCCGGCGAGGTGGGCCAGTCCGGGGACGATGCCCAGCCGGAGCGGGGCCAGGCCGATGGCCAGCAGTGCGCCGATCAGGGAGGAGACCGCGGTCAGCGCGATGGCCTGCCAGACGAGCACCCCGGCGCGCGGGCAGCGCGAGCTCCAGGGGGCGCGGGGCATCGCCATCGCGGCAGCCAGCGCGAGAGCCAGGGTGATGAGATGATGTGCGGCGTAGGTCACGGTTGCTCCCGATCCGGCGGCAGCGCCTCGCGCAGCGCCTCGGCCTCTTCGGCGGTGACCGAACGGGCGAAGTGGCTGAGCGCGGCGATCCGGTCGCCGGTCTCACTCAGCGCCGACAGCATCAGCTCGGCGATGTACGCCTCCCGCCCGGCGGCGGGCAGATAGCGCCAGGTGCGTCCGTCGTCGTCGCGCTCACGGCGCACGAATCCCTTGGCGGCCAGCCGGTTCATCACGGTCATCACCGTGGAGTACGCGAGCTTGCGGTCGGACAGCTCGTTGACCACCTCGCGGACGGTCATCCAGGTGCCGGAACGCCACAGCACGTCCATGATCGAGCGCTCCAGCTCGCCGAGACTGTTCACGCCCTCTCCTCGCTCTCCTCGTCGATGCTTTCGTTGCCGGTGCGTTGCCCGGCGGTGAGCACGGTCGCGGCGGCCAGCACCGCCGATGCGGCCCCGGCCAGGTAAGGCAGCGCCGCCCCGAGGTCGAACAGTAATCCAGCCGCGGCCGGGCCGGCCATCCGGGCGGCGGCGCCGGCGGACTGCCCGACGCCCAGCCGGGCCCCGCGCCGCCCGGCCGATCCGGCCGCGGCCAGCAGGCTGGAGACGGACGGGGTGAGCAGGCCGTGCCCGGCGGCCAGCAGGCAAAGCGCGGCCACGCACTGCCACGAGGTCGCCGCCAGCGCCATGGCCAGCAGACTGACCGCCATCACCGCCGCACCCCCCGCC
>NZ_SMKP01000099.1:0-36547 GCF_004349015.1 Nonomuraea diastatica | reverse complement strand
GTGTCGTGTCGCTCCTATATGGGCAGGGCGGGCGTGCGTCGCGCTCAGGCGGCCAACCGGCCGGGGTGCCACTGGCCGCGACGCTGGAGGACGTCGCGCAGGCCGGTGACGTTGTCGGTCATGATGCCGTCGACGCCGAGGTCGAGCAGGCGCTCCATGCGGGCGGTGTCGTTGATGGTCCACACGTGCACCTGCATGCCGATGGCGTGCGCCGTGCGGACCAGCGCCCGGGTCGTGACGCGCAGGCCGCGGAAGCCCGCCGGCACCTGAGCGCACGGCACCCCGGCGCGGGACAGGCGGGCGAGCAGCCGGCCGTAGCCGGAGGTCGCGGCGGCGGCACGCAGCGCGGCGACGCCGCGCGGGCCGAGCGCCGAGCACACCTCCCTGCCCAGCGCCGCCCTGGCCAGGGCCAGGCGCTCGTCGGAGAAGGAGGTCAAGCAGATCCGGTCGTAGGCGTCGGTGCGCCGGACCGCCGCGGCGAGCGGGGCGATGGCGGCCGACTCCTTGACGTCGATGTTGAAACGGATCTCCGGCCAGGTGCCCAGCAGGTCTTCCAGCAGCGGGATCTCGTGCACGCCGTCGATGCGGGCCCGTTTGACCTCCCGGTAGGGGAGCTCGGAGATGCGGCCCCGGCGGTCGGTCACGCGGTCGAGCGTGTGGTCGTGGAAGGCGAGCAGCACGCCGTCGGTGGTGGCGTGGGCGTCGGTCTCCAGATAGGTGTATCCGAGGCCGACCGCCCGCTCGAACGCGGCGGCGGAGTTCTCCGCGTTCTCTGCCGCTCCGCCGCGGTGGGCGAAGGCCAGCGGGCCCGGGTGGTCGAGAAACGCGAATCGACGGCTGAGCACGTCCTGAAGTATGCCCTTCTGGGTGAACGGTGCGGATTACGATTCGGGGAGATTCTCCCATTCCTGGCGGCGAGCCTCGGCCAGGGCGATGGCTGTCGCCACCGCGACGTTGAACGAGCCCACCCGGCCGATCTGGGGGATGTAGCAGACGCCGTCGGCGGCGTCGAGCAGGGCGGGGGAGCAGCCGTGGTCCTCGCTGCCGACCACCAGGCACACGTCGCGGCTGAGCTCCGCCCGGTGCAGGGGCACGGCCTCGGCGGTCAGTTCGACGGCCAGCACCGTGTAGCCCTCTTCGCGCGCGGCCTTGACAGCCTCGGTGGCCGGCATCGCCTCGTGCCAGGTGACGAACCGCTCGGTGCCCAGCGCGGTCTTGCCCGCCTTGGGATTGGTCGGCGGGGTCGCGTTGCCGGCGAGCCAGATCTCGTCGACGCCGAAGGCGGCGGCGCTGCGGAAGATCGAGCCGATGTTGAACGGGCCGGTGACCGACTCGATGATCAGGCCGAGGCGGTTGCGAGTGTTCCTGCGCCAGGTGCGGTTGAGCCGCTTGACGTCGGTGGGGCGCAGCTGCCTTCTCATCGGGTCACCTTCAGGATGCGGTAGGCGGCTCGGCTGGCCTCGCGGGAGGCCTGCCAGCCCTGCTCGCCGAGCCAGCGCTGCAGGGAATCGGAGCCGAGGTGTTTCTGGACGACCAGGTGGGCCACGCCGTCGGGCGTCAGCCGGGTCAGCCACCTGGTGAGCATGTCGTGCAGGGCCTGCTTGCCGATGCGGATCGCGGGATTGGACCAGATGGCGCGGAACCTCACGTCGTCCGGCACGTCGTCCACATGCACCGACCTTACTGTGTAAAGGCGGGCGGCTTCGGCATTGCGCGCGGTCAGCTCCAGGCTCCGCCGGTTCACGTCGACGGCCCACACCGTCGCCTCCGGCGCGCGCGACGCCATGGTCAGCGCGATGGGACCGTAGCCGCAGCCCAGGTCGAGCAGGTTGCCCTCCTGCGGCGGCGGCGGGACGCTCTCCAGCAGCACGCGCGTGCCGAGGTCGACCCGCTCGGGGGAGAACACGCCGCTGTCGGTCTCCAGCCGCAGGTGCAGGTCGGGCAGGACCAGGTCGACCGAGCCCGGCCTGCTCGCGGTCTTCGGCTGCTCGGAGAAGTAGTGGGCCACGGAGCAGAACGTTACGGGATCCTGGTGCCGAACAGCACGGCCGCTCCCGCCACCAGCAGCCCGGCCATGAGGGCGGCCACGATGAACCACTGGGTGATCTCCTGGTTGACCAGCTTGTAGCCGAGCGAGGTGCCGATCTGCTCGTAGACCTCACGCAGCTCGGAGCCGGACTCGGCGGTGTAGGCGCGGCCGCTGGTGCCGTCGGACAACGACTGCAGGGTCTGCTTGTTGACCGGCACGTTCACCGGCCTGCCGTCGATGTTGACGGTGCCCTCCTGGGTGCCGTACGCGATCGTGGAGACCGGCACGCCGGCCTGCTGGGCCGCCTCGATGGCCTCGTTGACCGACCGGCCTGAGGTGTTGTCGCCGTCGGACAGCAGCACGACGGCGGACGGCGGCGGGTCGGTGACGGCCTGCTGGTCGAACGAGCGCACCGACTCGAGGGAGTTGAAGACGGCCTCGCCGATCGCGGTGCCCGGCCGGGTGGTGAGGTTGCCGATGGCGGTGATCACGGCCTGGTGGTCGGTGGTGGGGGAGATGACCACGTTGGCGGAGCGGGCGAAGGAGACCACGCCGACGTTGAAGCGGTCGGGCAGCTCCTTGGCGAACGCCTGCGCGGCCGCCTTGGCGGCGCTGATCCTGTCGGGGTCGACGTCGTCGGCGTCCATCGACAGCGACACGTCGAGCGCGATCATGATGGTGGCGCGGTCGCGCGGCACGCGTACCTCGCCGGCGGGTTTGGCGGCTCCGACGACCAGGAGCGACATCATGACCAGGAAGAGCGCGGGCGCCACGTGGCGGCGCCAGCCTGGCCCGGCGGGGGCGACGAGGTTGAGCAGCGCCAGGTTGGTGAAGCGCACGGTGTAGCGGCGGCGGGCGAGCTGCGCCACGACATAGCCGGCCACCAGCAGCAGCACCAGCACGAACAGCCACAGCCAGGCAGGGGCGAGAAAGGTCACCAGGCCTCCTTCCTGGGCCTTGCGACCACGATAGCGTCGGTGATGGTCTCCTCGTTTCGCTCGCTCACACGGGTCTCCGGTGGGCCAGGTGGCTCATGCGGCGCTGGCGCAGGACGAACTGGGCCACGTCGAACACCCAGTCGCGGTCGGTGCGCAGCACGAGGTGGGCGATGCCGGCGCGGCGCAGCGCCCGGCGGGTGCCCTCGCGTTGCTGGGCGGCCGCTTCGGCATACGCTTGCCGGACTTTGGGTGAAAGATGCACTTCGCGTACGTTCCCGGTCTCGGGGTCGGCGAACGCGACCCGGCCCACGTCGGGCAGCTCCAGCTCGCGCGGGTCGATCACCTCGACGGCCAGCACCTGGTGGCGGGCCGCCAGGCGCCTGATGGGCCGCTCCCACGGGCGTTCGGCGTCGGGGTCGAGGTCGGGCTGGGCGTCGAGGAAGTCGGAGACGATCAGCCGCATGCCGCGCCGCCTGCGGCTGGCCGACAGCACATCGATGCCCTCGGCCAGGTCGGGCGGGTCGGGCACGATCTGGCCGCGGGGGGCGTCCATGAGGGAGTGGAGCAGCCCGTACAGGGCGGGGCGGCCGGTGCGGGCGGGCATGCGGTGAATGTACTCGTCGTGGATCACCAGCGCGCCGAACCGGTCGCCCATCCTGCTGGACAGGAACCCGATCGCGCCGACCGCCGCCACCACCAGGTCGCGCTTGTCGGTGTCGGCGGTGCCGAAGTCCATGCTGGGCGACAGGTCGGCCAGCGCCCACGTCTCCAGCTCGCGGTCGGCGATCAGGTCGCGTACGTGGGGGATGGTGGTGCGGGCGGTGACGGCCCAGTCCATGCGGCGCACGTCGTCCTCGCCGGGCACGTAGACGCGGCTGTCGCCGGCCTCGCTGCCGGTGCCGGGCAGCAGGCCCTGGTGGGCGCCGTGCAGCAGCCCGTCGAGCCGCCGGGTGACGGTCAGCTCCAGCCGGCGCAGCGCCTGCTCGGCGGTGTTCATCGGGTCACCGGTTCTGGTTCCAGACGACGACGGGCGGGGGCACGGCGTGCAGGATCTGCCGGACGACCTCTTCGGGATCGACGCCGTCGGCCAGGGCGTCGAAGGTGAGCATCAGCCGGTGCGACATGACGTCCACGGCCACGTCGCGCACGTCGTCGGGCAGCAGGTAGTCGCGGCCCCGCAGCAGGGCCAGCGCCCTCCCGGCGGAGACCAGGCCCAGCGTGGCGCGGGGGCTGACGCCGATCTCGATGGTGTCGGCCAGCTCGGCCAGGCCGTATTCGCCGGGGGAGCGGGTGGACATGACCAGGCGCACCACGTAGTCGGCGACGAGCTGGTGGACCGAGACGTCCTCGGCGGCCTTCTGCAGCGTCAGCAGCTTGGCGGGGTCGAGCACCCGGTCGGGGACGGGCGGGGTGACGCTCATCCGGTGCAGGATCTCCAGCTCCTCGTGGGCGGTGGGGTGGGGCACCCGCACCCGGAAGAGGAACCGGTCGCGCTGCACCTCGGGCAGGGGATAGACGCCCTCGGACTCGATGGGGTTCTGGGTGGCCAGCACGATGAACGGCTTGGGCAGCGGGTGGGTGACGCCGGCCAGGGTGACCTGGCGCTCGGCCATGACCTCCAGCAGCGCGGACTGGACCTTGGCGGGGGCGCGGTTGATCTCGTCGGCCAGGAGGAAGTTGACGAACACGGGGCCGAGCTCGACATCGAACTTCTCGGTGGAAGGGTGGAAGACGCGGGTGCCGATGATGTCGCTCGGCACGAGGTCGGGGGTGAACTGGATGCGGGCGAACGTGCCGCCCACGACGGTGGCCAGCGTGGACGCGGCGAGGGTCTTGGCGACGCCGGGGACTCCTTCCAGCAGGCAGTGCCCACGGGCCAGCAGGGCCACGATCAGTCTTTCGACCATGTGGTCCTGTCCGACGATGACACGCCGGACCTCGTCGAGACTCTGACGCAGCAGTGCCGCGTCGTTTCCGCCCGGCAACTCTTCGGCGACGCTCATGAGCCCCATTCCACCAAACGTGCCGCAAACTCGCACGACGCCACGTCTGTGCTTTCATGGCAAACGTGGCAAGTCCCCTGCAGTACGGCGATCCGCCCCGGCTGGGGCCCTACATGGTGCGGGCCCGCCTGCAGACGGCGCCGGCCGGTTTCGTGTACCTGGGCCAGGCGCCCGACGGGCGCGCCGTATCGCTGGCGGTGCTCACCAGAGGCGCCGCGCTCGACGCCGCCGCGCGCGACCGGTTCGTGACGGCCGTCAAGGACGCCGGCCAGAGCCGGTCGTCCGGGATGCGCGGATGGCTCGGGCGGGCGGGCCGGCCGCGGGCCGCGGTGCTGGAGGGCGCCCCCGAGGTGCTCGACATGGACGGCGGGCGGGCGCCGTGGGTCGCGGTGCCGTACGTGCCGGGCCGGCCGGGGGCGGAGCGGTTCCTGGAGCCGGTGATGGTGGGCGGGACGCTCATCGGGGAGGCTCACGGCCCCGACTTCGTGCCGTACTGGCTGACCGACCGCGCGCCCGCGCTGCCCCGGCTGACCAGGCGGCGCAGGCCGCTGACCGAGACCCGCAAGCGGGTGCTGATGGCCGCGCTGGCCTTGGTGCTGCTGCTGCTCCTGGTGACGGCCATCCTCCTGCTGCTGGTGCTCGGCCGGCAGGACAGCGAGCCGCAGCCCAGGCAGCTGCCGCCGACGGTGTTCGTGCCGACGCCGCCGCCGACGCCGGAGACTCCTGAGCCGCAGCCCTCGCCGTCGCAGTCGCCCGAGCCCAGCCGGACCGGGCCGGGCACCCCGGGCGAGTCGCCGGGCGACGAGAGCGGTGAAGAGCCGGAGCTCTGACGCGTCGGGCCGGTAATGCGTTTGACCCTCACGTAACGGGAGACTCTACGGTCCTGCGCCATGGAGTTCATCATTCATGACACGTTGACGCCGACGGCCGCGATGTTGCGCGGGCCGCTCGACCGGCGGCCCGACGCGCTGCGCGAGATGCTCGCGCCGATACGCGACGCGATCCCGATGCCGGGCGACATCGTCGACATCCACCACAACGGCGGCGGCTTCCGGGCCGACGCCGACGACCCGCGCTACCTGCCCGCCCTCGAGCGCATGATCGAGGCCGACGTGCTGGGCCAGGTGCGGCGTGAGCTGACCCGTGCTTCCGAACGGTTGTCCGAGGCCAAGCAGGGTGACACGTTGGACGTGTGGTTCGTCATGGGCAACCCCGACGACGAGCACCTCATGACGACGGCCGGCGGCTACTACGGCATGGGCGGAGCGCCGGGCATGATCTACCTGCTGGCCTGGCCGTCCGACGAGGTGATCGGCAAGATCGCGCACCTCGCGGTGCACGAGTTCCACCACGGCGTGCGCTACGCCAACGTCGAGTGGAACCCGGCCACCGTGACCGTCGGCGAGCACGTGCTGGCCGAAGGGCTGGCCGAGGCGTTCGTGCGGGAGCTGTCGGGGCCGCAGGCCGTGGGGCCGTGGTCGTCGATGGTGACCGGGGAGAGGTACGACGTGGCGTACGAGAAGATCATGGCGGCCTTCGACCTCGCCGGGATGCGGAACACGCCGGCGTACGTGCTGGGCGACAGCGCGACACGCAACTTCGGGCAGGAGCCGCGCGGCATTCCCGACATGGCGGGATATGCAGTGGGGTTGCGGCTCGTCGACCAGATCATGGCGGCCACCGGGCTGACGGCGACCGAGGCGAGCGTGCTGCCCGCCGCCGAGCTGATGAGACGCGCGGGCCTGCGCGGGTAGCCGCCCGGGTGGTCGGCTGGGATGGCCGGCGGGGTGGTCAGCTGGGGTTAGCTGGGGGAGACGAAGCCGGACTCGTAGGCGGCGATCACCGCCTGCGTGCGATCACGGGCCCCCAGCTTGGCCAGCACGTTGCCGACGTGCGTCTTGACGGTCTCCTGGCTGACGACCAGCTCGGCGGCGATCTCATGGTTGGACAGGCCCCTGGTCATCAGGCGCAGCACGTCGCCCTCGCGCCCGGTCAGCCGGTCGATGCCCGGCACCCTGGCGGGCGAGACGGTGGCCTCGTGGCGGCGTCCGGCGAGGGTGCGGATCGCGGCGGGGAACAGCAGCGACTCGCCGGCCGCGACCAGCTTGACGGCCTGCACCAGCTCGTCGGGCCTGGCGCGTTTGAGCAGGAAGCCGCTGGCCCCCGCGCGCAGCGCGTCGTAGACGTAATCGTCGTTCTCGAAGGTCGTCACCACCAGCACCTTGGGCGGGTCGTCCAGCGCCATGAGCCGCTCGGTGGCCTGGATGCCGTCGAGGGCGGGCATGCGCACGTCCATCAGCACGAGGTCGGGGCGCTCGCGCCGGACGACGGGCAGGACCGCGGCGCCGTCGGCGGCCTCGCCTACGACGCTCAGGCCGGGCTCGGCGTCGATGATGATGCGCAGGCCGGCCCTGATGAGGTCCTCGTCGTCGGCGATGACGACAGTGAGAGTCATGGACTCGACCGTAGCGGCAGGCGTGCGGAGACCGTCCACCCGGCCTGTGTGGGGCCGGCGTGGAGGTCACCGTTGAGCAGGCGCACGCGCTCGCGCATGCCCGCCACGCCCCTGCCTCCCGAAGGGCGGGCGCCGTCGCCTCCGGCGGCGTTGGTGACTTCGAGCCGCAGCTCGCCGTCCTGGACGCCGGCAGACAGGAGCACCGGGCCGCGGCCGTGCTTGATGGCGTTGGTGAGCGCCTCCTGCAGGATGCGGTAACCCTCACGGGAGACGACGGCGGGCACGCCGGACAGGTCGCCGACGTCCTGCCGCACCTGCGCGCCCGAGGCGGCGACGAGGTCGCCGAGATCGGCGAGCGTGGCCTGCGGATGCCTGCCGGGCACGACGGCGCCGTCGTGGGCGCCGTCGTGGGTGCTGTTGCGGGGGCCGTCGTGGGCGCTGTCGCGCAGCACGCCCAGGACGTGGTCGAGGTCGTCGAGGGCGGCGCGGGCGGACTGCTCGATCGCGGCCAGCGCGGTCTTGGCCGTGCCGGGGTCGCGGTCGAGCACCCGGCCGGCGGCCGCGGCCTGCAGGGTGACGACGCTCAGCGCGTGGCCGACCGAGTCGTGCAGCTCGCGGGCCAGCCGGTTGCGCTCGGCCAGCATACGGGCCTGCTCCTCGGCGGCGGCCAGGCGTTCGGCCGGGGTGGGGCCGAGCAGGACCGGCGCCAGCCTGGCCAGCAGCGCGCCCGCCCCCGCGGCCACGACGACCAGCGCCGCCAGCGTCGCGAGCCCGCCCATCGCCCACGACACCGCGTTCCACCCCGGCGTGACGACGGCGCCGATCACCGGCGTCGGGCTTCCGACGATGGGCAGCATGAGCGTGAACACCGTGAACGGCACGATCGCCAGCGTGCAGCCACTGACCACGCCGCCGATCGCCAGGTGCAGGGTGAACCAGGCGGCGGTGCGGCGGCGCTCCTGCCAGGAGCGGCCCGTCTGCCGCGGCGGGGTCTCGACGTGCGCGCCGAGCAGGCCCTGCGCCGCGTTCACCTCCAGCGCCCGCACCGGCAGGAACAGCCCGGTCGCCGCCACCACGGGCAGCACCGCCACGAACACGCCGACCTGGGTGGGCAGCATGAGATTGGCGTTCTCGTCCTGCCAGATGGCCGCGACCAGGACGCCGACCATCATGTACGGCATCAGCAGCGCGCCGCCCAGGATGAGGCACGCCCACCGGCGCGGCAGGTTCCTTCTCACATCGGCGATTATATGTCGACGTTTATTCGCTCACAGAATAATGCGCCCTTAGAGAAATGCGCCGCCAGCGAAAAGAATCCTTAATTGCTGCCTTCCCGCACTAGCGTTTTTCGCGGAAATACCCGCACAGGAAGGTGACGGTCATGACGGAGGCCCAGCGCGCACAGTGGCCTGACCAGCTCAGTCAGCGCCTGCTGAAGGAGCGCATCGTCGTTCTCGGCCAGGAGGTCGACGACGAGATCTGCAACCGGCTCTGCGGGGAGCTGCTTTTGCTGGCGGCCGAGGATCCCGCGCGCGACATCACCCTATACATCAATTCTCCGGGCGGATCCGTGCACGCGGGGCTGGCGCTCTACGACATGATGCAGTTCGTGCCGTGCGACGTGGCGACGGTGGCGATGGGGTTCGCCGCGTCGATGGGCCAGGTGCTGCTGTCGGCGGGGGCCAAAGGCAAGCGCTACGCCCTGCCCAACGCCCGCGTCGTCATGCACCAGCCGCTCGGTGGCATCGGCGGCTCGGCCAGCGACATCGCGATCCAGGCCGAGAACATGCTCTACACCAAGCGCAGGCTGGCGGAGATCATCGCCCACCACACCGGCCAGCCCCTGGAGCGCATCCAGGCCGACTCCGACCGCGACCACTGGTTCACCGCCCAGGAGGCGCTCGACTACGGCTTCGTCGACCACATCGCAGAAGGGATGAATTGAGTGCTTTCCGCATGCGACGTTTCGCCCGGACGGCGATCCGTCGATCCACGCGCCGCCACACGGCGGTTCGCTTCCTCCCCTGGGCTTGAGCCCGGGGTCTCCGTCGAAAGGAAGGCCCGATGAACGGCCGTTACGTGCTCCCCTCGTTCACCGAACGCACCTCCTACGGCATGAAGGAGATGACCCCCTACACCAAGCTGTTCGAGGACCGGGTCATCTTCATGGGCGCGCCGATCGACGACACCGTGGCCAACGACGTGATGGCGCAGCTGCTCACGCTGGAGTCGCTCGACCCCGACCAGGACATCAACGTCTACATCAACTCGCCCGGCGGGTCGTTCACGGCGATGGCGGCCATCTACGACACGATGCAGTTCGTCCGGCCGGAGATCCACACGGTCTGCATCGGCGAGGCGTCCTCGGCGGCGGCGGTGCTGCTGGCGGCCGGTTCGCCCGGCAAGCGGGCGGCGCTGCCGCACGCGCGCGTCCTGCTGCACCAGCCGGCCACGGAGGGTGGCCGCGGGCAGTCCAGCGATCTGGAGATCCACGCCAGAGAGATCCTGCGCATGCGCGACCAGCAGGAGGAGATCCTGTCGCGGCACACCGGTCGGGGCACGCTGGAGATCAGGAAGGACATCGAGCGCGACCGCATCTTCACAGCCGAGCAGGCCCGCTCCTACGGGCTGGTGGACGACATCTACGCCTCCAGGAAGCGCACACCGGCCGGGGCCCGCTGACCGCCCGGGTCCCCTCACCAGCGGCTGACGCGCGACTTGTACACTCTTGAGGTTTCTTGGGGGAAATCGGGGGAGTGGCGTGCCGCTGGAGCAGGTCCTGGTGTTGCTGTGCGCGGCGGCAGGAGCGGGGTGGGTCGACGCCGTCGTGGGCGGCGGCGGGCTGCTGCAGCTGCCCGCGATCATGGTGACCGGCATGCCGACGGTCGAGGCGATGGCCACCAACAAGTTCTCCTCCGTCTTCGGCACCGCGTCGGCGGCCGTGGCCTACGCGCGATCCACCAAGGTCGACCGGCAGGTGGCGCTGCCGGGCGCCGCGCTGGCGGTGCTCAGCGCCGGGCTCGGGGCGTGGGCGGCGGCGTCGATCTCCGCCGAGGTGCTGCGGCCGGCCGTCATGGTGGTGCTGCTGGCGGTGGCGGCGTTCGTGACACTGCGACCGGCCATGGGCGCCGTGCCGGAGCCGCACCTGCGCACCCAGGGCCGGGTGGCCGCGGCCGTGGCGACGGCCGGGGTGGGCATCGCCTTCTACGACGGCATCCTGGGCCCCGGCACGGGAACGTTCCTCATCATCGCCTTCACCGCCATCCTCGGCCTGGACTTCGTCTCGGCCTCCGCGTCCGCGAAGATCGTCAACATCGGGACGAACCTCGGGGCGCTGCTGGTGTTCGGGACGCAGGGGCACGTGCAGTGGGCTCTGGGGCTGGGCATGGCGGTGTGCAACGTGGCCGGGGCCCAGTTCGGCGCGCGCATGGCGCTCAGGCGGGGCGCCGGCTTCGTACGGGTCGTCCTGCTGTGCGTGGTGGCGGCCATGGTGGTCAGGCTGGGCTGGCAGCAGTTCGGCTGACCTGGGGAGGCGCCGGCGCGGCGGTCGGTCAGGCGGCGGGCTCCTCGGCGCGGGTGCGCAGCGCCGTGGCGGCCAGGGCCACGAACGCGGCCAGCAGCGCCGGGATGGCCAGCGCCCGCGGCAGGCCGCCCAGCTCGGCGACGGCCCCGATGAGCACCGGCCCCGACAGGAATCCCAGATAGCCGATGGCCGCCGTCCGGGCCAGCGCCCGCCCCGCGTACGCGGGGTCGCGGTGGCCGGCGGCCGAGAACACCTGCGGCACGATGCACGACAGCCCGGCCCCGAAGCAGGCGAACCCGATCACGCCCGTCACCGGATGCCCGCCGAGCAGCGCCAAGCCCAGCCCTGCGGCCGCCAGCAGCCCGCAGCCGCGCACCAGCGGCACCACCCCCAGCCTGGCGGCCAGCCGGTCCCCCGCCAGCCGTCCCGCGGTCATCGTGACGGAGAACGCGGCGTATCCCGCGGCGGCGAACCCGGCCGAGGCGCCCAGGTCCTCGTGCAGGTAGACCGAGCTCCAGTCGGCCGCGGCGCCCTCGCCCACCAGGCAGCAGAACGCCAGCACGCCCAGGAACACGATCCCCTTGGGCGGCGGGCCGCCGGCGCCGTCGCCGGCGCGGGCTGAAGGGGCCGGCCGCAGTGCCCAGCGCGCCGCCCACACCGCCAGCAGGACGATCACCGCGCCCACCGACACGAACGTGGTCGCGGGTGTCAGCGACAGGTGCGCGAACACGCCGCCCGCGGCCGCCCCCGCGAACCCGCCGATGCTGAAGACCGCGTGGAACGACGACATGACCGGCCGGCCGCAGGCCCGCTCGACCTGCACGGCGTTGGCGTTCATGGACACGTCGAGCACCCCGTGCACCAGCCCGAACGCCAGCAGCGTGCCGGCCAGCACGCCCAGGTTCTCCGCGTAGGCGGGCGGCACCAGCACCACGCCCTGCGCCAGCGCGGCCGGGATCATGACGCGGGCGCTGCCGTACCGGTCCACCAGGCGGCCCACCACCGTCATGCCGGCGACGGCGCCGGCCGCGATGGCCAGCAGGGCGAGGCTGAGCCGGCCGTCGCTGAGCCCGAGGTCGTCCTTGATGGCGGGGATGCGCGCCGTCCACGTGCCGATGGCCGCGCCGCACAGGAAGAACAGCAGGTGGACGGCCGTGCGTTCGCGTCTCACCCGGCCTGCCTGACTGTCACGCCGGCCGCCGAGAGTGCCTCGCGCTCCTCGGGCGGGATGCCGGGGTCGGTCACCACGACGTCGAGCCGGGAGATTGGGCAGACCGCGCCGAAGGCCGTACGGGCGAACTTGCCCGAGTCGCAGGCCACGATCACCCGCCGCGCCGAGGCGATGGCCGCCTGCTTGACGGCGACCTCGGGAAGGTCGTGCGCGGTCAGCCCGTGCTCGGCCGACAGGCCGCAGCAGCCGATCACGGCCGTGTCGAAGCGCAGCGCCTTGATGGAGCTCTCGGTGAGGGGGCCCATGAAGTTCAGCTCGCCCTGGCGTACCTCGCCGCCGGGCAACACCAGGCGCACGCGCGGCGCGGTGGCCAGCAGCGACACCGCCTGCAGCGCCAGCGGCAGCACGGTCAGGCGGCGGCCGCCGAGGGCGCGGGCCACCTCCAGCACGGTCGTGCCGCCGTCGAGCACGATCGCCTCGCCGTCGGCGATCAAGGAGGCCACCTCCGCGCCGATGTGTTCCTTGGCCTCCACCGCCTCCCGCTCGCGCACACCGAACGGTGGCTCCTCGCCGCGCAGCAGCAGCGACAGCGCCCCGCCCCTGACCCGGCGCACCACCCCCTGCTGGGCCAGCTCGTCCAGGTCACGCCTGATCGTCATCTCCGACACGCCGTGCTCGGCGGCCAGCTCGGCGACGGAGACGCTGTCGTTGGCGCGCAGGGCGTTCATGATGGCCCGCAAACGATCCATGTGTTCATACAAACATGACTTATGTGCGCAATACAATGTCGGGCATGCGTGCCAGCCGTCTGCTCTCGCTGCTCCTGCTCCTGCAGTCGCGCGGCCGCATGACCGCGCCCGAGCTGGCGGCCGAGCTGGAGGTGTCGGTACGCACGGTCTACCGCGACGTCGAGGCACTGTCGGCGGCCGGCGTGCCGGTCTACGCCGACCGCGGCCCCGCGGGCGGCTACCAGCTGCTCGACGGATACCGCACCCGGCTCAACGGACTGACCTCCGAGGAGGCCTCCTCGCTGTTCCTGGCGGGGCTGCCCGGCCCGGCCGCCGAGCTGGGGCTGGCGGAGGTGGCCGCCAACGCCGAGTTGAAACTGCTGGCCGCGCTGCCGCCCGAGCCGCGCTCGCACGCCTCCCGGATGCGCGAGCGTTTCCTGCTGGACGTGCCCGGCTGGTACCGCACGAGCGACGACGTGCCGCATCTGAGCGAGGTGGCCGAGGCGGTGTGGGAGCAGCGGCCGCTGCGCATGACCTACCGCCGCTGGGGGCCCCGCGAGGTCGAGCGGGTGATCCATCCGTACGGGCTGGTGCTCAAGGGCGGTTCCTGGTACATGGTCGCCGCGCTGTCGGACGGCCCGCCCGGTGGCGATCCCCGTACGTACCGGGTGGCGCGCATCCTGACGGTGGAGACGCTGCCGGGGCGGTTCAGCCGCCCGGAGGGGTTCGAGCTGGGCGGGTTCTGGCGTGCGTACGCCAAGGAGTTCCGCGAGCGCATGTACACCGCCGAGGCCGTCATCAGGCTCGCTCCCGGCAGAGGCGAGCTGCTGGCGTACACGATGGGCGGCGACGTCGTCGGCGCGGCGCTGGCCGCGGCGGGGGAGCCCGACCCTGAGGGGTGGCTCACGCTCACCGTGCCGGTCGAGTCGATCACGCACGCCCGCTGGCTGCTGCTGCGCATGGGCGCCGACGTCGAGGTGCTGGAGCCGCCGGAGCTGCGGGCCCTCATGCGTGAGGCGGTCGCCGAGCTCGGCAAGCTGTACGAATAATGAGGCGATATCCGGGGCCGGTTCTGCCAGCATTCCGGCATGGATCTTCCCGCATTCACGGGCGCGTGCGTCCTGGAGGCCATGGCGCCCAGGGCGAGCACGGCCGTCATCGTGCGCCGGACGCTGCGCGCGGGCCGCGGCTCGGGCCTGGCCGCCTGACGATCTGGCACGCCGAGCAGGGGACGGGCGAGCCCGTGGTGCTGCTGCACTCGACAGCGGCCGATTCCGGCATGTGGGACGCGCAGTGGGAGGCGCTGTCCGAGCGGTTCCGGGTGATCAAGGTGGACTTCCGCGGGTACGGGCGCAGCCCCTACCGTGCCGACGGGCCGTACAGCGACAGCGGTGACGTGGCCCGCCTGCTGGCCGCGCTGGAGATCAGCCGTGCGGCGCTGGTCTCCTCGTCGGGCGCGGGCAAGGTGGCGCTGGAGCTGGCGGCGGCCGGGCTGGCTGACCGGCTCGTCCTGCTGAACCCGATCTCGGCCCTGCCGCCCACGCCGGACCTGCGGGCGTACTGGGACGAGGAGGAGCGCCTGCTGGAGCAGGGCGACACGCAGGGGGCGGCCGAGCTGAACGCGCGCACCCTGCTCGGTCCCGAGGCCTCCGCGGAGGCGTGGGAGCGGCTGGTGGCGATGCAGCGGCACGCCTTCGAGGCGCAGCTGGCCGCCGACCCCGAGCCCGAGCAGGTCGAGAAGGAGCTGTCGCCGCCGGCGATCGACGTGCCGGCGCTGGTGGTGGCCGGCGGGCACGACCTGCCGTACTTCGCGGACTCCGCCCGCCACCTGGCCGCCGAGCTGCCCCGGGCGCGGCTGGTGGAGCTGGAGTGGGCCGGGCACCTGCCAGCCCTCGAACGTCCTGAGGAGATCAGCGCGCTGCTGCTGGATTACCTTTAGTGCATGACGAACGACCTGGCGACCCTCATCAGGCAGGCGCAGGACGACGATCCGCTGCGGGCCCTGCACGCCACGACCGCGCTGCGCCGGGAGATCGAACGTCTGGAGGCGGTCCAGGTGCGGCGGGCCAGGGTGGCGGGGCTGGCCTGGGCGCAGATCGCCGAGGTGATCGGCGTCAGCAAGCAGGCCGTGCACAAGAAGTACGGCCGCCGCTAGGTTTGTTCCCAACGGCCGGCGAACCAGCGCAGCGCGATCTGCCAGGAGTAGCCGCGCCGGATGCGCCCGGCCACGTCGGGCGGCAGCGTGTCCAGGCCGCGGTGTTCCAGCAGGACCTCGGTGCCGCCCGTGACGGGGGTGAAGGAGACCTCGATCTCCATCCGCCCGGTCTTGTTGATCAGGTCGGCCCACACCAGGCGGTGCGGCGGATCCCAGGTGAGGACCCTTCCGGTGTCGACGTGGCCGCCGTCGGACCACAGCTCGCGCAGACAGCCGTCCTCGAAACGGATGCCGACCGCGCGGGCGGGATCGACCCAGCTGTGGCGGCCGCGCACCCACCAGCTGTCGATCTCGTCGGTGAAGGCGCGGAACGCGTCGGCGGGCTCGACGGGGACGGTGACGCTGGCCTGCACAGAGCTCATCCGCCGCGCTCCACGTGGTCCTTGAACGAGCCGAGCTGTTCGGCCCAGAACGCCTGCACCTGGTCGAGCCAGGCCTGCAACGCCGTGAACGGCTCCTGGCGCAGGGTGTAGAGGCGAAGCCGGGCGTCGTCACCGCCGGCCTCGGCCTGCACGAGACCGCCCGCCCGCAGCACCCGCAGGTGCCTGCTGAGGGCGGGCGCGCTCATCTGCACGGCCTGCGCGAGCTCTCCTGCCGGGCGTGGCCCGTCGCGGAGCAGGTCGATGACCTTGCGCCGGGTGGGATCGGCGAGCGCCGCGAGCGTGCCGTCAAGGTCGTTAACGTAGTTGTTAATGTTTGCCGCCTTCGTTATGTTATCTCCTTAACGATAGCGGCAATTATTGCGGAGGTATGCCCATGGCCGCCGATCTCGGTTACTACACCCTGTCCGTCCGGGACATCGACAGGGCAGCCGCCTTCTACGGGCCGCTGCTGGGCTGGGAGTTCAGGCGCGAGCGCGACACCTACCTGCATGTCACGAACACCGCCGTGCCGATGGGGTTCGTCGCCGGCGAGCCCAGCGCGCAGCCGAACCTCTACTACCACGTGGCCGATATCGGCGCGGCGGTCGAGCAGGTGCGCAAGCTGGGCGGCAGCACCGGGGAGGTGTTCGCCGGCCGGTCGGGGCGCGGCTGTTCCTGCACCGACGACCAGGGCACCCAGATCAGCCTGTGGCAGCCCGCCCCCGGATTCGGCGGTACGGCCGGCTGATCGTCTGGACGGCCGGGCTCGTCCCGGCCGTCAGCCGGGGGTCGCGACGGTGGTGATGCCCAGCGTGCTCGTCATGGGCAGCAGCCCCGCCTCGAACACCGCGCCCAGGAACGGCGAGACGAGCTGGGCCAGCCGCTCGGCGCGCTCCTCGCCGAGCAACCGCCACGGCTGCGCCGCCAGCTCGTCCGTCATCAGCTCGACCCGCTCACGCAGCGCCCTGCCCTGCTCGGTTGCCCCGCCGTCGGGGCCGACCAGCCCGCGCCAGGCCAGCCGTTCCCGCGCGGCGGCCCACTCCTGCTCACTCCATCCGCGCCCGGCGAAGTTCGCCACGGGGGCGGCTTCGATCGCCGCGAACGACACCAGCGACTCGCACGGGTCCAGCTCCGCGGCCTGCAGCGCTGCCAGATGCCCGTCACCCCGGTGTTCGCGCAGTACGGTGGCGGCCTGCCACAACACCAGATGCGGCTCCTCGGGCCAGGGCAGATCGAGGTTGGCCGCGGCGAGCGGGCGCCCCGCCACCGTCACGCTCTCGGCCGCCCGCCTGGCCAGCTCCGCCGCCTCGGCTGCGTCCGCACCGGCCACCTTGCCGCCCATCAGGTCGCGGTACGTCCTGTCGACCGCCGTCAGCCGGGCCGCCAGTACCTGCCCGGGCGTGGCCACCTCCCACACGGCCGGCACGTGCTCGGCCACCGTCCGCGGGCTGAAGCTGTAGCACGCCGCCGTGGCCAGCCGCGCGCCGGCCCGCCCGAGCGGGGCCGAGCGGTAGGCGAAGTAACTCGGCCAGCGCGATTCCACGTCGTATCCGAGGGCCGCGGCCGCCTCGAACGCTTGGGGGGAGAAGTACACGGAGGCGTGGACCGGTTCGAGCTGGTGCCACATGCGGCGGGCAAGCCTGGACAAGGCGCTCATGGTGAATCCTCACTGTCTAGATAAGGTATGACGGTGACGATAGAGGCCTGGCGCATCACTGGTCAACCGCAAATAGACAGTTATGTCGGACGGTGGGTGGAGCTGGCTGTCCTGCTGGTGAACGAACTGGTCGTCACCCAGGCTCACGGCCGCCCAGTCGAACTGCCCGCCGGCCGGTCCACGGTCCCGCCTTCCGGACCTCCTTCCCGGCCGCCTTCCGGGCCGCCTTCCGGGCCGCCTTCCGGGCCGCCTTCCGGGCCGCCTTCCGGGCCGCCTTCCGGGCCGCCTTCCGGGCCGCCTTCCGGGCCGCCTTCCGGGCCGCCTTCCGGGCCGCCTTCCGGGCGGCGCGTCGCCCTCGAAGCCGCCTTCGCCCGGAGTGCCTGGACCGCCTCCCCACCGCCCCGCCCCGGCCCGCACGCCACCGGCTCGACCTCTCGGCCGCGCATCCCCTCTGGGCACTCTGCGCCGGACCCTGCCGCTGTGGCGGACACCGCCGCTGGGCCGGACATCACATCGAGGCCGGACAGCACCCCGCGGTCGGGCGGCGCCGGCGGGGGTGGGCTCAGCGCCGGTGAGGGCGACGACGACCAGGCGCGTGCCGACGCGGCCGCGTCCTACCACGGTTCGGTGGGCATCGGCGGGGCGTTGACGGACGAGGAGGCCGACCGGCTCGCGATCGTGGCCGCCGAACTGCACCCCTCTTTCACCGGCGACTCCAGCGCGGTCGCCATGCTCAACCACTGCCTGGTACGTCACGCCGCCGTGCCCAACCTGCGCGGTGACCCGCCGGTTCTGGCCTTCCACCGGCCGGAGGCGGACCGGGTGGACGCCTGGGCCGCCGACGCCGCGACGGCGCTGGCCATGGTGATCGGCGTCGGACAGGGTGTACGGCTGCGCTCCTGCGACGCGAGCGGTTGCGACCTGGTGTTCTTCGACGTCACCAGGAACGCCTCACGCCGGTTCTGCGGCGTGTCCTGCCAGAATCGCGCCAAGGCCAGCGCCTACCGCGCCCGCCGCCGCGCGTAGCTCGCGTCCGCCCGCCGAAGGCAGTTCGCCGAATGACGTCTCCGCGCGGACCCAATCGCGCGGAACGGCCGCGGGAACTGGCTGTGCGGAAGCCGGCCCGTCCTTCGCGAGATGTGAGGCGGATGCCCCGAGCGGGCGCGGGCGGAGGGCGGGCCGGCAGGTGGCGGTGACCGGTGCGATCAGCCGCTCTTGACCTTGGCGTAGTCGGCGGCGCCGCCCGCGAAGTCGTAGACGATGGCCGGCTGGTCGCCGACGACCCAGGCGTCGTGTCCCGGCGGGCAGACGAAGACCTCGCCCGGGCCCACCTCGGCCTCGGTGCCGTCGTTCATGCGGATGCGCAGGCGTCCCTCGGCGACGAACCCGTTGTGGTGGACCTCGCACAGATCCGTCCCCGCGATCGGCTTGACGGAGGCCGACCAGCGCCAGCCCGGCTCGAACGTGGCGACGCCGAAGGTGAGCCCGCTGAGGTTGCACACCTCCAGGTGGCCCATCGGGAAGTCGCGGCGTTCGTCGGGCTTGTCGATGCTCTTGACTTCGATCATGATGTTCCCCCTTCCGTCAGGTCCAGTCTTGCACCGCTGATATGCCGTCACAAGCCATGTGAGCTGGGCAAACGCTATAATTCGCGCCTTCAGTCGGAGGGGCGGTGGATCCGGTAGGTGGACTGGACGACACTCGCGCCGAACACCTGCGTCGACACGTGGACGAGCGGGATGTCACCGCCGACCGGGCCGAACAGGGGCAGCCCGGTGCCCAGCAGCACCGGGACCGTCGTGAGGGTCATCTCGTCGATCAGTCCGGCGCGCAGGAAGGCGCGGATGACCTGGCCGCCGTCGACGTACACACCCTTGGAGCCGCGCTCGGTGAGGTGCCACAGGAGCGCGTCGAGGTCGCGGCGGACGGTGACGCGGGGGTCGGCGTCCTCGGGCAGCGTGCTGCTGAGCACGACGACGTGCTTGTCCGCGTGCGGCCACGGATCGTAGGTCAGGCCGGGCTCGTAGGTGCCCCGGCCCATGACGACGGTGTCGATGTTCTCGATGAACGCGTCGTAGCCGAGGTCGTCGCCGGCGGCCTCGCCCCGGCTGGTGAGCCAGTGGAGGTCGCCGTCCTCGCGGGCGATGAACCCGTCGAGGCTGATGCCGATGAAGACCGAGCAGGTGAACGGGCGGCGGGTGGTCATGGAGGTCTCCCATTAGTAAATGCATATTCGTTTACTAACGTACTGAGAGTCGCCCGGTTTTGCCAACATGCGTCGTCAACGCCTGGCCAGGCCCCTTCCCACCGGGTGACGACCTGGTGACCCGCCCGCGTCCCCGGCCGCACGAATCCTCGGTGAGTGCGGCGGGCTGCTCTTGAAACGGTTGGACTGAAGTTGACGGGACACTTGACTGATCAGCCGGGTGCCGGCTTGGCCGTCGCCGTACAGGCCATGATCGCCGGCCGATTCTGTCGGTGCCGTCGTCCATGATGGCGTCCATGGCTTCATGGCAGGAGTTCGAGCGGCAGGCACCCGCGTTGGCGGAGGTGGCGCGGCGGCTGATGGAGGGGTGCCGGGGACGGGTCCTGGCGACGCTGCGCAAAGACGGCTCGCCGCGGGTCAGCGGCATCGAGACGATCTGGCGGGACGGCGAGTTGTGGACGGGTTCGATGCCGCGCGCCGTCAAGGCTTTCGACCTGCGGCGCGATCCGCGCATGGCGATCCACGTCGCCTCTGCGGAGCCCGACGTGGAGGAGCCTTCGGCGTGGGAGGGCGACGTGAAGCTCGCCGGGCGCGCGGTGGAGGTCACCGACCCGGAGGTGCTGGAGCCGTTCCAGCTGCCGGGCTCCGACTCCCACCTGTTCCGGATCGAGCTGGCGAAAGTGGTGTGGACGAGGATCGAGGGCGACGAGATGGGTCATGGACGCCTGGCATGACGGGGCGGGGGTGCGTCAGATCCGTCGTAAGTAATCTACAAAGTAAAGGTGCCGGGCTTGGGCATCGCCCTGTCTCAGTGCACCGAGAAACCCCCGTCGACGAAGAGCATCTGGCCGGTGACAAATGCGGAGGCGTCACCGGCCAGAAACACCGCGGCTCCGGCGAAGTCCTCGGGCACGCCGTTGCGGCCCGTCATGTGGCGGGCGGCAAGCGCCTCGACGCGGCCCGGCACGGCCTGGGCGGGTTCGGTCAGCGGCGTCAGCACGAATCCGGGGATGATGGTGTTGACGCACACCCCGCGGGCCGACCACGCCTCGGCCTGGGAGCGGGTCAGCCCAGCGAGGGCGGCCTTGGCCGCGCCGTAAACCCCGCTGTCGCCGAAGGCGCTGATCGACTGCTGGGAGCCGACGTTGATGATGCGTCCCCGGCCGCGGCCCGCCATCTGAGGGCCGAAGTGCTGGCCGAGCAGGTACGGCGCGGTGAGGTTCACGGCCAGGGTGCGCTCGTAGTCGTCGACGGTGAGGTCGGCCATGGGCTTGCGGATGTTGTTTCCGGCGTCGTTGACCAGGATGTCGATGGCGCCCGCGGCGGCGCATACCCGCTCGACGTCGCCGCGGTCGCCGAGATCGGCGCTGATCGAGGAGGCGGTGACGCCGTGCTCGCGCAGCCGGGTGACGGCCTCGTCCAATGCGCCCTGCCTGCGGGCGACCACCACGACTTCGGCTCCGGCACGGCCGATGGCCTCGGCGATGCCGTACCCGATCCCGGAGCTGCCACCGGTCACCAGGGCGCGCCGGCCGTGCAGGGAGAACAGCTCGCGCAGATAGTCCGACATGGAGCGTCAAACTAGCATCCCCTCAGAGGGCCTGAGGCCTGGGTAGACCATGATCGTAGGCCGCTCCGACGACGGAACCGCCTTGCCCGGGGTCGCGCATGCCCGGACGGCTCCACTCGCCAGGCCGGTGCTCACGGGAACGGCTGAGCGGGGCAAGGACCCGGCGGATGAGCGGCATGAATCCCGAACCGGAAGCCGTGATGCGTCAGGGGCGGCATCGGCGCTCGTGCCCGTCGAGCCGGGCAGTTCGCATTGGCGAGCCGGTCCCACTGCCTCGATGGTGTCGGTCAGAGGCTTCATGTTGGCGGGCGAGTCCCACGGCCTCATCCTTGGCGTTCTCGCACCCCGGTGGTGAGGCCGTCCGTCTCGCCGGCATGGTCAGGCGAGTGCGCCCTTTCGTGTGCCTCTTCGAGGGGAGATCTCGCCAGGAGCGCCGCGATCCCACGGGTGAAGTTCGGGCACTCGAAGATGTCCTCCTGCGGGCAGGCCAGGCCATGGACGATGGCAGTACGTGCCACCTGAGCCTGCGCGATCCGTTGATCCAGCTCGGTGAGCTTGCGCCGGGACAGCTCCCGCCAGCCGTCGCCGGCCGGCGAACGCGCCGCGATGAAGGCCTTGACCTCCCGCAGCGTGAAGCCGACATCTCGCAGCAACATCACCAGGCCGACCAGGCCGACCGCCGATGGCGGATAACGCCGTTGGCCTGAGATCCGGGGCGGTGCCGGCAGCAGGCCGAGTTCCTCCCAGTAGCGCAGCGCGGAGGTGGCGACGCCGGTGCGGCTCGCCAGCTCACCAATCGTCAACGACTGATCGCCCATTTGACTTCAAGCGTACTTGAAGCCGTTGACTGGCGATCATGCAGACAGCAGGTAAATCTCTCAAGCAACGCGCGATCAGGACCTTGGTGCGCCAGGCGCACCACCCCCGGGGGGTCGTCGGGCGGGCGGTCGGCTGGATGTTCGCGCATCGCCCCTCCAACCGGCAGCGCAACCTCTGGGTGGTGTCGTTGCTGGACGTGCAGCCCACCGACCGGGTGCTCGAGATCGGCTTCGGTCCCGGGGTCGCCATCGCCGAGCTCGCCGCGCGCGCCACCCGGGGCCACGTCTTCGGCATCGACCACTCACAGGTCATGGTGCGGCAGGCGGCCCGTCGCAACGCGGCCGCCGTCCGAGCCCGCCGTGTGCACCTCACGCACGCCTCCGTGGAGCGGTTGCCGGGCTTCGGTGATCCGCTCGATGCCATCCTCGCCGTCAACTCCGTGGGGTTCTGGCCCGACCCGGTGGAGCGGCTCCGCGAGCTGCGCCGTCTGCTCCGCCCCGCGGGACGCATTGCGCTCGTCAGCCAGCCTCGCTGCCCCGGTGCCGCCCGGGACACCACGGCCCGGGCCGCTCAAGAACTCCAGGACCTGCTCACCGAGGCCGGTTTCGCCCCTCTCCGGGTCGAGATCCTCGAGCTCGACCCGCCCGTCGCGTGTGTGCTCGCGAGAAATCCGAGTGGCACGCCATCATGACCGCCGCTCCTGGCGCATCGGCTGAGGCGAGCGCGAACCGGGTGGAGGGGCCCCGGCAAGGGTGGCGGGATCGCCTGCTGGGTGGCCTGCTGGGTGGCCTACGTGCCGAGCACGTCGGCGAGCACGGCCGCCTGGCTGATCTCGGGTCGCCTGGTGGAGGTGAGAAGGGTGAGCGGCCGGTTCGTGGCGAGCTCACGCAGGTGGGCGAGGGCCTGGGCGCGTTCGGGGTCTTTCAGCTCGCCGCGGTAGCGCCGGGCGAACTCCTCGAAGCGTTCGGGGTCGTGCGCGTACCAGGTGCGCAGTTCTGCCGACGGTGCGACCTGTTTGCACCATTCGTCGAGGTGGGCTCGGTCTTTGGCCATGCCGCGCGGCCAGACCCGGTCGACCAGCACCCGGGTGCCGTCATCGCCGGTCGGCTCGTCGTAGACGCGGCGCACGCGAATTGTGGTCGTCTCAGCCATCGTCGCCTCCTCCCTCACGACGATACGGGCTGCCGTCGACCAACGCGGCACCAACCGCCGCATAGGTCTGAGCTGCGGAAATGTCTGCACACACCGCAGGCCGGCCGTACCTCCGACAGGCCCCACAGGGCGACGGCACCCGCTCCACGCCGCTCACGGTGTCCGGGCCTGTCCCCAGCGCATGAGCCCGCCGGTGACCGGCCCGTTCCTTCTGGCGGCGGCCCGTTCGGTTGTGCGTTGACGCTCGGCCCCGGCGAGATGGGGGTGGCAGCCAGCATGCGGCGGTCGCCGGCGGTACGTCGGCCCGTGACACGCCGGTGGACGTCAGCCTGACACGCGCCGACGGAGAGGAGGGTGCGAAGGGGTTTGCGCGCGAGGGCACGGAGGGTTAAGCTCGAATGCTGCCTTACTGAGCATGAGCGTTTACAGCCCTCCCGTTAGGAGTATACCACCGAATGGCTAATCGTCAAGATGGTTTCGCGCAAGCCCTTGACAGCGAGCAGCGTGCCGTGTCGTGGCTGTACGGTCGGCTCGACGCGGCCCGGCAGCGGGCGGAGGAGGCGCTGCGCACGGCGTACGGCAGGGAGACGGGCACCCGCCAGGCGATGGTCGAGCGCGAGGCGATGGCCTCGGAGCAGGCGCGGCGGCTGGCCCAGCTGAACGCGGTCGAGCGGGGCCTGTGCTTCGGCCGCATCGACGACGGTTCCGGACAGAGCACGTACATCGGCAGGATCGGCCTGCGTGACGAGGAGCACGAGTCGGTGCTGATCGACTGGCGGGCGCCGGCGGCGCGGCCGTTCTACGTGGCCACGGCCACCGATCCCGGCGGGCTGGTGCGCCGCAGGCACCTGCACCTGAAGGACCGCACGGTGGTCGGCATCGACGACGAGGTGTTCGACCTGGACGGCATGAGCGACGGCGACCGGCGCACGCTGGTGGGCGAGGCGGCGCTGCTGGCGGCGTTGCGCCGGGGCAGGACGGGCCGGATGGGCGACGTGGTGGCCACCATCCAGACCGAGCAGGACCGGGTGATCCGCTCCTCGCTGCAGGGGGCGCTGGTGGTGCAGGGCGGTCCTGGCACCGGCAAGACGGTGGCGGCGCTGCACCGGGCGGCCTACCTGCTCTACACCCACCGCGACACGCTGGAGCGGCGCGGGGTGCTGGTGGTGGGTCCCAACCCGATGTTCCTGCGCTACATCAGCCAGGTGCTGCCGGCGCTGGGGGAGACGCAGGTGGTGATGGCCACGGTGGGGGAGATGTTCCCGGGGGTTCGGGCGCGCGCGGCCGACTCCCCGGCTGCGGCGGTGGCCAAGGGCGATCCGCGCATGGCCGAGGTGGTGGCCAGGGCGCTGGAGCTGCGCCAGGCGGTGCCGGGCGCCGATCTGGTCGTGGAGCTGGACGGGCTACGGCTGCGGGTGCCGTACGAGGTGTGCGCGCGGCTGCGCGAGCGGGCGCGGGCGGTGCGGCTGCCGCACAACATGGCGCGCAAGCTGTACGTGAGCGAGCTACTGAAGGAGCTGGCCAGGGCGGAGGCGCGGGCGCTGGAGGAGTCGCTGCACATCGAGGAGCTGGAGGTGGACGATCCGGAGCTGAGCGAGCCGCTCGATCTGGAGGCCGATCTGGACGAGATCGACCTGGAGCTGGCCTCGCGGCGGTTGTGGGGCGAACCGGAGATCCGGCGCGCGGTGGACGGGCTGTGGCCGGAGCTGACGCCGCAGCGGCTGATCGACGACCTGCTGGCGTCGGCGGAGACGTTGCGCTCGGTGGCTCCGCCGGGCCTGGCCTGGCAGGAGCTGGTACGCCCGCCCGGCTCCGCCTGGACGCCTGGCGACGTGCCGCTGCTGGACGAGGCGGCCGAGCTGCTGGGCGAGGAAGACTCGGCCCGGCGGTTGGCGGCCAGGGAGGCCGAGCAGGAGTGGGCCGAGCACGAGCGCTACGCCCGGGAGGTGCTGGAGTCGACGGGCGTGGCCGAGCAGGGCATCTTCGAGCGGGCCGACGTGCTGGCCGAGCGGCACGCCGACGACGGCTCGGGCCTGACCACGGCCGACCGGGCGGTGGCCGACCGTTCGTGGGCCTACGGGCACGTGATCGTGGACGAGGCGCAGGAGCTGTCGCCGATGGCCTGGCGGATGGTCATGCGGCGGGTGCCGGCGAAGTCGCTGACCGTGGTGGGTGACCTGGCGCAGACGGGATCGGCGGCGGGGGCGCGTTCGTGGGGCGAGGTGCTCGACCCCTATCTGGAGGGCCGCTGGCGGGTGGAGCGGCTGCTGGTGAACTACCGCACGCCGGTGGAGATCATGCGGGTGGCGGCGGACGTGCTGCGGGCGTTCGCGCCCGAGCAGGAGCCGCCCGAGTCGGTGCGGTCGGGCGGGGCGGAGCCGCGGGCGGTGCGCCACGCGGTGGCGGATCTGCCGGCGCTCGTGAAGGCGGAGCTGGCGGAGATCGGCCCAGAGGCCGGTGCCGAGGCCGGCGAGATCGGTGCGGGCCGGGTGGGCGTGGTGACGCCGGACGCGCGGCACGCCGAGGTGGCGCGGTTGTTCCCGGAGGGCGATCTGGAGGCGCCAGTGGTGGTGCTGACGGTGGGGCAGGCCAAGGGGCTGGAGTTCGACGCGGTCGTGGTGGTGGATGCGCAGGGCATCCTGGATCAGTCGCCGATGGGCGGGCAGGACCTGTACGTCGCGGTGACGCGGGCGACGCGGCGGCTGACGGTGGTGCACGAGGGTGGTCTGCCGGACGTCTTGTCCCGGCTGGCCGAGAAATCTACATGGTAAAGGCAGTCGCCCGGGACAACGACCTCCTCATTCCGACCCACCTTCCCGGCAACGAGGCCCCCGGCCGCTACTGCCGGCAGGTGTCGTCGCCGGGGGTGAGGTTGGCGGCGACGTCGCGGATGGTGCGGGTGACGTGGTCGAGGGCGCGCAGCGTTTCCAGGTCGAGGTGGTCCATGATGCGGCGGTAGTGTTCGTGGCCGGCGTTGTTGATCTCTTCGATGAGGGCGGCGCCCTCGGGGGTGAGCTCGACGCGGCGCACGCGCCGGTCGTGGGGGTCTTCGTGCCGGCTGGCCAGGCCCTGGGCGACGAGGCGGTCGACGATGCCGGTGACGGTGCCGAGGCCGACGCCGAGCGCGTGGGCGAGGTCCTGGCCGGAGGAGGAGCCGTTGATCGCCAGGAGCATGACGACTTTGAGCTGCCGCATGGTGAGGTTGGAGGTGAACAGGGGGGAGTGGTGCTGGGCGAACAGTCGCCCGAGGCCACGCTGGGTTTCGGAGATCCGGTGGATCAGGTCTTCGCGTTCGCTGCTCACACTCACCTCTCGCCTTCCTGAGAAGGTTATCAGGAAGTCTCGGACTGTCTAAATATTCGTATCAGGCGAAGTGTTAGTCTGTGGCGAACTCTTGGAGGGGAGCCCATGACCGCTTTCGCCCGGTTGAGCCTGGTCAACCGCAGCCTTGTGATCCTGATCGCGGTGGTGGTCAGCGCGTTCGGCGCGTTCGCCATCCCTCAGTTGAAACAGCAGTTGCTGCCGTCCTTGTCCTTCCCCGGCGCGTTCGTGGTGGCGCCGTTCGCCGGCGCCTCGCCCGAGATCGTCGAGGACCAGGTCACCAAGCCGATCGAGGACTCCTTCCAGGGGCTCGCCGGGATGGAGCAGATGACCTCGACCTCGAAGGAGGGCCTGGCGCAGATCCAGGTGGGCTTCGAGTACGGCACCGACGTCGAGTCGTCGGTGAACAAGATGCAGCAGGCCATCAACCGGGTGACGTTGCCGGAGGGCGTCGAGCCCCAGGTGGTGGCGGGCAACACCGATGACATCCCGGTGCTGGTGCTGGCGGTGGGCGACGGCGGTGACGAGCGGTCGATGGCCGACAAGCTGCGCCGGATCCTGGTGCCGGAGTTGCAGGGCGTTGAGGGCGTGCGCGAGGTGTCGGTCACGGGGACCCGCGAGGAGGTCGTGACGATCGAGCCTGATGCCAGGAAGATGGCGCTGGCGGGGGTGTCGGCGGCGCAGATCCCCGAGGTGCTGAAGGCGAACGGCACGCCGATCCCGGCAGGGACGCTGACCGAGGACGGCAAGGCGCTGACGGTCCAGGTGGGTTCGCGGGTCGACTCGGTGTCGGAGCTGGAGAGCCTGTACCTGACGCCCGCCCAGCCGGCGGCGACCCCTCAGCAGGCTCAGCGGCAGCCCGGCCGTCCCCAGTCTCAGCAGCAGGGCCCGCCCCAAAGCCAGCAGGGGCAGCAGCGGAGCCAGCAGCAGGCGCAGGGTCAGCAGCAGGCGCAGGGTCAGCCGGATCAGGGGCCGGTCGCGCAGCAGCCGGTCAGGCCGAAGCCGCTCAAGCCGGTGAAGCTGGGTGACGTCGCCGAGATCAAGCGCGGGCTGGCGGAGGCGACGACGCTCACCCGTACGGACGGCAAGACGAGCCTGGGCGTGGCGGTGACGATGACGCCCGACGGCAACGCGGTGGCGATCTCGCATGATGTCCGGGAGAAGCTGCCCGAGCTGACCAGGGCGCTGGGCGACTCGTCGGACACGGCGGTGTCGGTCGTGTTCGACCAGGCGCCGTACGTGGAGGAGTCGATCGAGAGCCTGACCACCGAGGGGCTGCTGGGTCTGGTGTTCGCGGTCCTGGTGATCCTGGTGTTCCTGTTGTCGGTGCGGTCGACGCTGGTGACGGCGGTGTCGATCCCGCTGTCGGTGGTGATCGCGCTGCTCGTGTTGTGGGCGGGCGACTATTCGCTGAACATGCTGACGCTGGGCGCGCTGACGATCGCGGTGGGCCGCGTGGTCGACGACTCGATCGTGGTGCTGGAGAACATCAAGCGGCATCTCGGTTACGGCGAGGCGAAGCTTCAGGCGATCTTGACGGCGGTGCGCGAGGTGTCGGGGGCGGTGACGGCCTCGACGTTGACCACGGTGGCGGTGTTCGCGCCGATCGCGATCGTGGGCGGCATGGTGGGCGAGTTGTTCAGCCCGTTCGCGATCACGGTGGCGGTGGCGTTGCTGGCCTCGCTGGTGGTGTCGCTGACGGTGGTGCCGGTGCTGGCGTACTGGTTCCTGAAGGCGCCCGTGCTGACGCCGGAGCAGGCGCGCAAGCAGCGTGAGGAGGCCGAGGCGAAGGAGCTGCGCTCGCCGCTGCAGCGGTCCTACCTTCCCGTGCTGCGGTTCGCGACCCGTTTCAAGCTGGTGACGGTGCTGATCGGGGTGGCGGTGTTCGTCGGCACGATGGGGCTGGCCGGCGGGCTGCAGACGAACTTCCTGGACGCGTCGGGCCAGGACACGGTCTCCGTGTCGCAGCGGATGCCGGTGGGCACCGATCTGAAGACCACCGACAAGGCCGCGCAGAAGGTCGAGGAGGTGCTGGCCGGCCTGGACGGCGTGGAGACGTACCAGGTGAACGTGGGCGGCGGAAACGCGATGTCGGGCGGGGCGGTCGGCGGCGGCGCGGACCGGGCCTCGTACTCGGTGACCCTTGAGGAGGGCGCCGACACCGCGAAGGTCGAGCAGGCGGTGCGCGACGGGGTCGAGGGTCTGTCGGGGGTCGGCGAGGTCACGGTGGGCGCGCAGGCGGCCGGGTTCTCTTCCGACACGATCGACGTGATCGTGCAGGCTTCCGACGCGGAGACGCTGCGGGCGGCGAACGCCATGGTCGCGGCGGCGATGGGCGAGGTTTCCGGGCTGAAGGACGTGTCGTCCGACCTGGAGTCGAGCGCGCCGCGGGTCGAGGTCGTGGTCGACCGCGAGGAGGCCGCCGAGCGGGGCCTGTCGGAGGCGCAGGTGGGGCAGGCAGTGGCGCAGGCCTTCCGCGGCGCGCCGCTGGGCCAGATCACGCTGGACGGGCGGGCGAGCGACCTGGTGCTGCGCGGGGCCGACGCGCCGGACGACGTCGAGGCGATCGAGAATCTGAAGCTGCCGACGGCCGCCGGGATGGTGACGTTGTCGTCGGTGGCCGACGTACGGCAGGTGGCCGGGCCGACGCAGGTGACCAGGATCGACGGTGAGCGGTCCGCGACGGTGTCGGCCAAGGCGGACGCGGCCGACCTGGGCAGCGTGACGACGGCGCTGACGACGAAGCTGGACGGGCTGACGCTGGCCGCGGGGGCGTCGTACGAGATCGGCGGGGTGTCCGCCGACCAGGCCGACGCGTTCGCCGACCTCGGCATGGCGATGCTGGCGGCGATCGCGATCGTCTTCCTGATCATGGTGGCGACGTTCCGCAGCTTCATCCAGCCGGTGATCCTGCTGGTGTCGATCCCGTTCGCGGCGACGGGCGCGATCGGGCTGCTGGTGGCGACGGGCACGGCGCTGGGCGTGCCGGCGCTGATCGGCATGCTGATGCTGATCGGCATCGTGGTGACGAACGCGATCGTGCTGATCGACCTGATCAACCAGTACCGGGATCAGGGCATGGGCGTGGTGGAGGCGGTGATCGAGGGTGGCCGGCGCAGGTTGCGGCCCATCCTGATGACGGCGGTGGCCACGATCTGTGCGCTGACGCCGATGGCGCTGGGGGTGACGGGTTCGGGCGGGTTCATCTCGCAGCCGCTGGCGATCGTGGTGATCGGTGGTCTGATCTCCTCGACGCTGCTGACGCTGGTCCTGGTGCCGACGTTGTACGTCGTGGTGACGCGCGGGCGTGACCGAGGGGCGGGGCCGGGGCCGGCGAGCCATCGGGTGCGTGCGGACGCCGACGGCGCGGGGACGCAGGATCTGGCCGGTCATCCGGCGTGAGGGCGTCCCGGCGCCGGAAGGTCGCCGGGGTTGACGTGCCCGGCGGGGGTTCCCTCCCGCCGGGCACGCCGTCGTCTGAGGGGAGGCGTCTACAGGGTGGCTCCCCTCGGGAATGGGTGCTGCGCCCGATGGCGCCGCCCTGGCCGTCGGGCGAGACTGGGCGGACGGGAGCCCGGTCCCGGGCCTGGTCGTACGGGATGACCTGCGTGCCGGCCGGGCGGACGACGACCGGGAGACAGGCATGCTCGCAGGTCACACGCTCCCCATCGTCGGGGAGTCCGCCGCGGTGGAGCCGGTGGGGTGCCTGGACCTGTTCTGCGCTGAGGCCGATCTGGCGGACCTGCCGGCGATGATCAGCCGGAGCGGCGCGGAGATGGCGGCGCGGATCAGCGAGGCGACCGGCCGGTGGGGTGTGCGCGTCACCCTTTTGGACGTCGACGATGTCCAGGCACCGGTGCGGGGCGAGCTCATCGCGTGGGCGAACCGGGCGCGGGAGACGCGTCCGGGTGGGTAGGGGATGGGCTGACCGAGCCTTCGAGGTGCCGCGATGAGCCTGCAGCAGCTGTACGCGGTGCTGCTCGCCGGCGGGGTCGTCCTGCTGGCCGGCATCGCCGCGGCGCGTACGGCGAGCAGGCTGGGACTGCCTGGCCTGCTGCTGTTCCTCGCGCTCGGGGTGCTGCTCGGCGAGGACGTCCTCGGGATCGAGTTCGACGACGCCGGGCTGGCGCAGACGCTCGGCACCTCGGCCCTGGCGATCATCCTCATCGAGGGTGGCCTGAGCACCAGGTGGACCGACCTGCGCCGGCTGGTGGTGCCGTCGGCGCTGCTGGCCACGGCGGGCGTCGCGGTCAGCGTCCTGGTCACCGCCGCGGGCGCCCACTTCCTGCTGGGCATGGACTGGCGGCTGGCGCTGCTGCTGGGTGCGATCGTGTCCTCGACGGACGCGGCCGCGGTGTTCTCGGTCCTGCGGGCGCTGCCGCTGCCGCGCCGGGCGGCGGGCCTGGTGGAGGCCGAGTCCGGGTTCAACGACGCTCCCACCGTCATCCTGGTGCTGGTGTTCAGCACCGCCGCCGCCGGCCTGCCCGGCCCGGCGGCCGTGGCGGGGCAGATCGCCTACCAGCTGGTGGCGGGGGCGCTGATCGGGCTGCTGATCGGCTGGGCGGGGACGGCGGCGTTGCGCTACGTGGCGTTGCCCGCCACGGGCCTGTACCCGCTGGCCACTCTGGGGCTCGGCGTGATCGCGTTCGCCGCTGCCGGGGGGGCGGGCGCGTCCGGTTTCATGGCCGCCTACCTGGCCGGCATCGTGCTCGGCAACGCGGTCCTGCCGCATCGCGCCGCCACGCGCTCCTTCGCCGAGGGCGTCGGGTGGCTGGCCCAGATCGGCCTGTTCGTCATGCTCGGCCTGCTGGTCGACCCGAGCGAGCTGGGCGCCGCGCTGCTGCCGGCCATCGTGGTCGGCCTGGTGCTGCTGCTGGTGGCCAGGCCCTTGTCGGTGGTCGCCTGCCTGCTTCCCTTCCGCTGGGGCTGGCGGGAGCAGGCGTTCATCTCCTGGGCGGGCCTGCGGGGTGCGGTGCCGATCGTGCTGGCCACCTTCCCCATCGTCGCGGCGGTGCCCGGCAGCCAGCAGCTGCTGAACATCGTGTTCGTGGTGGTGGCGCTGTTCGTCCTCGTCCAGGGGCCCGTACTGCCGGTGATGGCCCGGCTGCTGGGCATCACCCAGCCCGGCCAGACCAGGGAGGTGACCATCGAGGCCGCCCCGCTGGACGTGCTGGGCGCCGACCTGCTCACGCTCACCATCCCGCCCGGCTCCCGTCTGCACGGAGTGGAGATCTTCGAACTGCGCCTGGCGGCGCCCTCGAATGTCGTACTGATCATCCGCGACGGCGACACCATCGTCCCCGAGCCCGCAACGTCGCTGCGGGAGGGCGACGACGTGCTCATCGTCACCACCAGCGCCGCCCGTGCGCAGGTCGAGCGCCGCCTGCGCGCGGTCGCGCGGCGCGGCCGGCTGGCCCACTGGTACGGCGAGCGCGGCGACACCGACACCGACCCCGGCCGAGCGGCCGTCACGAAAGGAGAATCGGCGCAGTGGACATCACTCACGCCACCGTCCCCGGCAGCGGCACCGTCCACCACTACGACACGAGGCGAGGAGATCACATCGGCGTCGTGGTCTTCGACGACGGGCGGCGCGCCTTGATGTTCTACGACCGGGCCGATGCCGACACGGCGTCGCAGGTGGTGGAGCTGGACGATGATGAGGGCGACTGGGTCGCCGAGCTGCTGCACAGCCGTTCGCTGGCCGATCGGCTGGCGGTCGTGGAGCGGCGCCTGGCCGAGCTGACCGGCAAGTGTTCCTGATGCCGGGCGCCCGGCCGCCGCTTGGGTGTTCGTGCCGGGCGCGCGGTGCCCCTGCGCGCCCGGCGGGGGCGTGTGAATACACTTGTCGAACGTGACTGCCAAGCCGCGTATCCCCGATGTCCTGGCCGCTCGTTATGCCTCGCCCGAGCTGGCCCGCCTGTGGTCCGCCGAATACAAGATCGTCGCCGAGCGGCGGTTGTGGCTGGCGGTGCTGCGCGCCCAGGCCGAGCTGGGCGTGGCGGTGCCCGAGGAGGCCATCGCCGATTATGACAAGGTGGTCGAGCAGGTCGATCTGGCCTCGATCGCGGCGCGCGAGCGGGTGACCCGGCACGACGTCAAGGCGCGCATCGAGGAGTTCAACGCGCTGGCCGGGCACGAGCAGGTGCACAAGGGCATGACCTCGCGCGACCTGACGGAGAACGTCGAGCAGCTGCAGGTGCGCGACAGCCTCGTGCTGGTGCGCGACAGGACGGTGGCGCTGCTGGCCCGCCTGGCTCGCCTGGCCGCGGAGCACCAGGCCACGGTGGTCGCAGGCCGCTCGCACAACGTGGCCGCGCAGGCCACCACCCTGGGCAAGCGCTTCGCGACGGCGGCCGATGAGCTGCTGGTGGCCTACAGGCGGCTGGAGGAGCTGATCGGCCGCTACCCGCTGCGCGGGATCAAGGGCCCGGTGGGCACCGCCCAGGACATGCTCGACCTGCTGGGCGGCGACCGCGGCAAGCTCGCCGGGCTGGAGGAGCGGGTGGCCGCCCACCTGGGGTTCGCGCACCGGTTCACCAGTGTGGGCCAGGTTTATCCGCGCTCGCTCGACTACGAGGTGATCACCGCGCTGGTGCAGCTGGCGGCGTCGCCGTCCTCGCTGGCCAGGACGATCCGGCTGATGGCCGGGCACGAGCTGGTCACCGAGGGGTTCAAGAAGGGCCAGGTCGGCTCGTCGGCGATGCCGCACAAGATGAACACCCGCTCCTGCGAGCGCGTCAACGGCCTGACGGTCGTGTTGCGCGGCTACGCCTCCATGGTGGGGGAGCTGGCGGGCGACCAGTGGAACGAGGGCGACGTGTCCTGCTCGGTGGTGCGCCGCGTGGCGCTGCCGGACGCGTTCTTCGCCTTCGACGGGCTGGTGGAGACGATGCTGACGGTGCTGGACGAGTTCGGCGCGTTCCCCGCGGTGATCTCGGCCGAGCTGGACCGCTACCTGCCGTTCCTGGCGACGACGAAGATGCTGATGGCGGCGGTGCGCGCCGGGGTGGGGCGCGAGCAGGCGCACGAGCTGATCAAGGAGCACGCCGTGGCGGCGGCGCTGGCGATGCGCTCGCACGGAGCCGCCAACGACCTGCTCGACCGGCTGGCCGCCGACGTGCGTTTCCCGCTCGGCCGTCCGGCGCTGGAGGAGTTGCTGGCCGACCGGGTGTCGTTCACGGGCGCGGCCGGCGACCAGGTGACGGCGGTCGTGCGGCAGGTGGACGAGGTCGTGGCGGAGCATCCGGAGGCGGCCGCGTACCGCCCCGGCGCCATCCTGTGATCCGCGAGCTCTGCTCCGCGGCCGAGGTGCGGGCGGCCTGCGGGGACGACGACCTGGTGATGTGGGCGGCGCAGGGGCTCCGCAAGGGTGCCCGGGCGTGGGCGCTGGGCGAGGCGGTGGCGGCGGCCTGCCCGCAGGTGTCGCGGCGGGACCGGCTCGCGGTGCGGGGTGATGCGGCGCACGCCGCCGAGCTGGTACGCCATGCGCTGGCGGAGCTGGGCCCGTCGTACCGGCCGCTGGGTGAGGCGGCGCTGATGCGGGAGGTGACGGTCAGGCTGGAAGGGCTGGAGGTGGCCGGGCGGTTCTCGTGGATGAGCCTGGACACCGGGGCCTTCGACCCGGCAGCTCCCGGCAGCACGACCGGCGATCCGGCGGACGCCACCGTCGTTCGCGGCACGCCGGTCCTTCCGGGCACGTCCGCGACGCTCGGCATGGCCGGCAGGGCCGAGGTGGGCTGTTCGGACGAGGGCGAGGGCGAGGGCGAGGTCGGGTGGCTGGATGACAGCGAGAACGCGCAGGTCGCGGCGCTGCTGGCGGCCGAGGCGCCCTCCTCGTACGCGGTGCCCGGTCTGGCGGGGGTGCGGCGCTGGGCGGGCGTACGGGCCGGCGGGGAGCTGGCGGCTGTGGCGGCCGACGCCTGGTCGGCGCCCACGGTGGGATTGCTGGCCGGGGTGGCGACGCGGGCCCGTCATCGTGGCAGAGGACTGGCCGGCCGGGTGTGCCGGTGGGTGTCGCGGGAGTTGGTGGCGGCCTACGGGCGGGCGGCGCTCATGGTGGACGACACCAATCCTGCGGCCATCCGGGTGTACGAGCGGCTCGGTTACCGCAGGCGGCGGGTGGCGGCGTCCCGGGCGGTGGGCTGACCGCCGTGGCCGCCTGCCCGAGCCACGCACGATCTGTGACCGGTGCCGGTGAACGGGATGGTCAGCCGTTGTCGTGCCGACGGTCGAGCAGCAGGTCGGCGGCGCGGGCCAGGACCTCGCCCCGGGTGCGCCCGCCGTGGTCGGCGGCCAGGAAGTGCTCGCCGATCGCCACGCAGAAGGCGAGCATGCTGCGGGCCTCGACCTCGTCAGCGTCGGAGCAGAAGGTGCCGATCATCTCGCGCAGCGCCCCGGCGTGACCGGCCCTCTGGGAGCGGCCCGCCGCTCCCGGCCGGTGAGTCCGCATCTTCGCCTCGGCGTCGCGGAGCAGCCCGGGAGCCAGGCGGCGGTGGACGGCGGACAGCGCAGGCCACAGGACGTGGCCCGGGATCCGGTCATAGCGCAGAAAGGTGCCCAGGGCCAGCCGCCCGCCGGTCACCCGTACGAGGAGGTTGCCGGTCAGGAACCAGGAAGGCGACCCGAAGGCCAAGATCCAGCGCGCGGGCATGCTCACCTTCTCCGAAGACCGCCTGCTGCCCATCGACCTCGCCGTCCGCGACTGGGCCCGGCGCGACGAGGCCGTCGCCGAGCGCCTGCGGCGGGTGGACAACCGGCGCATGGCGCTGCGTCGCCGGCTGATCATCAGGCAGGCGCTGGCATCCGCCTGCTGCGATGCGTGAGCACGCTGGATGCGATGGGCGCGATTCGACGCGATCGGGCCCACTGAGGTGCGGAGCCAGAGGCAGCGTCGCTTCGGCCCAAGGACGTGGTGCACGTCGCTCGCGGCTGCGTGGGCCACTCGACGGCGGATCAGGTCGCCAGGCATCCCGGCCCGGCGGAGGTCAGCCGGCGCCACCGCCGATGTTCGTCGGCCGCTGACCGGTGCTGATGGCGGCGGAAATTGGGGTGAGGTTCCGGCGGCGCTGGTGCACAGTGGACGGCGTGATGTGCGATTTCGTACCTGGTATTGATTTGTCGCGGGCTTTTTATCACGAGGTGGTGGCGCCGCTGATCCCCGGGGTCACGCACAGCGCCGCGTTGATCGGGCCGGGCTCGGAGGTGCTGGCGTTCGACACCGCCCGCTCCACCGACCATGACTGGGGGCCGCGGGTGTTGCTGTTCGTGCGCGGCGAGGAGGCGGCCGAGGTGCGGGCGGCGGTGGAGGCGGGCCTGCCGGACCGGTTCGGCGGGTTCCCGACGGTGTTCGCCTATCACGGGCAGGTGCGCTCCGGGGTGACGGTGACGGAGCCGGGGGAGTGGCTGGCCGGGCGGCTGGGGTTCGACCCGAGGCGGGGAGTGTCGCTGCTGGACTGGTTGTCGGCGCCGTGGCAGAGCCTGGCGGAGGTGACGTGCGGTGAGGTCTTCCACGACGGGCTGGGCGGGCTGGAGGCGGCCAGGGCGGCGCTGAGCTGGTATCCCGATGACGTGTGGCGCTACGTCCTGGCGTGTCAGTGGCGGCGGATCGCGCAGGAGGAGCCGTTCCCCGGCCGGTGCGGCGAGGTGGGCGACGAACTGGGCTCGGCCGTGGTGGGAGCGCGGCTGGCGCGGGAGGTGATGCGGCTGGCGCTGCTGCTGCGGCGGCGCTATCCGCCGTACGCCAAGTGGCTCGGCAGCGCGCTGGCGCGCATGCCGGGCTCGACCGAGCTGGGGGAGTCGCTGGGGACGGCGATGGCGGCCCGGTCATGGCGTGAGCGCGAGGCGGCGCTGGCGGCGGCGTACGCGCGGGTGGCGGCGCTGCAGAACCGCACGCGGCTGGCCGGATGGCTGGATGAGGGGGTGCGCGGGTTCTACGACCGGCCGTTCCAGGTGATCGACGGGGACCGGTTCGCCGATGCGCTGATGGCGTCGGTGACGGACCCGGTGATCAAGGGGTTGCCGGTGGTCGGGTGTGTGGATCAGCTATCGGATGCGACGGATCTGCTGGTGGCACCGGGCCGGGCGCGGGCGGTGACGGCTGCGGCCCTCAATGTCGGCGCCTGATGATCTACTTTGTAAAGGGCCTGGGTTGACAGACAATCCTCCCGAATCCAAGAACCTCTTAGTCGACAAGGGCGGAGGCGAGCTTTTCGACGTGGACGCGCCAGGCGTCGCGCGCGGAAGGGTCGCCGGTGTGGGTGATGATGAGGCGGGCGCCGTGGCCGGTGCCCGCGGCCAGTTCCCATCGCACGTGGCCGCCGGGGGTGTCGTATTCGAGGAGTTTGCCGGTCTCGACGCGCGTGACGGCGCCGAAGGTGAGGGCGGGCGGGGTGAACG